>CADBQL010000080.1 GCA_902796815.1 uncultured Coriobacteriaceae bacterium
CGCTTCCGATGCCGAGAACGGCCAGCCGTACGAGGGATAGCATAACGGCGCGATCACGAGTGCAATGGAGCTAGGCTGCGGTCGAGGATGCCCTTCATCTTGGCTATGGCGACCCCATAATTGGTCAGTGCAACTCCCTGCGAAGCCGCATGGCGCGCGCGCCAGGCCATTTCGCGGTCGTTGACCATGCAGCCACCGCAGTGCAGGATCAGGTCATAGCCGCCCAGATCTTCAGGAAACTCGTTGCCGGACACGAAATCGAACGTGGGAGTCATGCCAGTGTAGTTGCCCACCATGCGCGGCAGCTTGACCGTACCGATGTCATTGCACTGACGATGGTGGGTGCATGCTTCCGCAATGAGGATATGGGGCGGCTGCGCATCGGGGTCAACGTCGTGGCGCTCTTTCATGCGGTCGAGCTCATCGGCGCCGTCGACCTGGGCATCAAGTGTGCCGCGATGGCGTGCCATGAGGATGCTGAAGCTGGTCAAGGGCACGCTTTCGGGCACAATTTGGGCCACGATGCCGAAGGCCTGCGAGTCGGTGATCACCATACGCGGCGGTGCGGCAAGACGTGAGAGCGCCTGCTCGAGTTCGGTTTCCTTCGTTACCAAGGCAAATGCGCCCGCATCGAGAATGTCGCGAATGGTGTTTTGCTGCGGAAGGATGAGGCGGCCTTTCGGGGCGCTCTCGTCTATGGGCACCACGAGTACCACCACATCGCCCACCTCGAGCAGGTCACCCACGATGCGGTGCTCGGCGACGGGGCTTTTCGCCAGTTGGGCGATGGTTTCCTTCAGCTCATGGATGCCTTCGCCCGTCTCTGAACTCGTGCGTACCACACGCCCGCTCGTCAAATCGAGCGTGGCAGCGACTTCGGAGCCGTCGGCGTTAGTCTCAAGATCGCACTTTGCAAGCGCGATGACGTACGGTATCTGCTTCTCCTCGAACAGGGCGACCAGCTCCCGGTCGGCGAGCATCATCCCGCGGGTTGCGTCGACCGCGAGCACGGCCACATCGGTGGAGTCGAGCACGCGCTTGGCCTTGCGCACGCGCATCTCGCCTAGCTCGCCGATGTCGTCGATACCCGGCGTGTCCACGATGAGCACAGGCCCTGCCGGCAGCAGCTCCATCGCCTTGCGCACCGGGTCGGTAGTGGTGCCGGCCACGTTCGAAACCACGGCCAGGTCCTGGCCAGTGACAGCGTTGATCAGACTCGACTTGCCCGCATTGCGCACGCCGAAAAAGCCGATGTGCACGCGGTCGGCGGAGGTGACGTCGTTGAGTGTTGCCATCTGCGGTCCTTTCATGAGAACAGTGTGAACGGCGATGCCCGGCGATACGCTTCGTTCGCAAGTGCCTTTGCAGGAAGCGCAAATGCGAAACGTGAGGCAGGGCGGCTTGCGCTCAGAAGCGGAAATCACGCCCAATGCCCGCCTTGATGGCGGCGATATGCTCGGCAGCTTGGGCGCGCGTCGTATCTGAGGCCACCTTCGCGAGCTCGCGCTCGACCATGGCCCAACCGCGCTCAGCTGTAGCGGGCGTGGCGTAATCGGACAAGTACTCTGCCAGAGTCATGAGCGCGTTCGGATGGCAGTAGTTCAAAATCTGCCCGCTCTTGCAGAACTTCATGAAACGATCGCCCGTGCGCCCCGCGCGGTAGCACGCCGTGCAGAAGCTGGGAATGTGGTCGTTGTCCAAAAGCCAGGCTATCACTTCGTCTAAGGTGCGCTGGTCGGACACGTCGAACTGCTCGGTGTCGTGCGGGCGCGCATCCTCGGTATAGCCGCCCACACTCGTGCGCGACCCGCCGCTAATCTGCGAAATGCCGTACTGTAAAGCAGCCTTGCGCACCGACTCGCTCTCGCGTGTGCTGATGATCATGCCAGTGTAGGGCACCGTTATGCGGATGAGCGCAATGATCTTTTCGAACATCTCGTCGGAAATGGAGTTGTCGAACTCGTCGGGATCGATGTCCATCGCTGGCTTGACGCGCGGCACCGAGATGGTGTGCGGCCCCACGCCCCACACTGATTCAAGATGCTCGGCGTGCATAACGAGCCCCGCGAATTCGTAGCGGTAGGAGTCCAGACCGAACAGCACGCCCAAACCCACGTCGTCGATGCCCGCCTCCTGCGCGCGATCCATGGCCTCGGTGTGCCAGTTGTAGTCGTGCTTGGGGCCGGTAGGATGCAGGCGAAGGTAGTTTTCCTTGTGGTAGGTCTCCTGGAACAGAATGTAGGTGCCGATCTCAGCTTCCTTCAGCATGCGGTACTCGTCGACCGTCGTGGCGGCGATATTCACGTTCACACGGCGGATCGCGCCGTTTTTGTGCTTGACCGAGTAGATCGTGTTCATGCATTCGAGAATGTACTCGATGGGACTATTCTTGGGATCTTCGCCTGCTTCGATGGCAAGTCGCTTATGCCCCATATCCTGCAAGGCGACTACTTCCGCACGCACCTCGTCCTGTGTCAGCTTCTTGCGCGGGATTTCCTTATTCTTGGCATGGTAGGGACAATACAGACAGCCGTTCACGCAATAGTTCGAGAGGTACAGCGGCGCAAACAGCACGATACGGTTGCCGTAGTAGGCCAGCTTGATGTCATGTGCCAGCTGCTTGATGCGCTCGTCGACGCCTTCGTCATCGCAGGCCAAAAGCACGCTCGCCTCGCGGTGAGTGATCATGGCGCCATGCTCGACGGCGGGCTGAAGATGCGGTGCGCACTTGTCCAGAATCTGATGGCAGAGCTCCACGTCGTCCTTGTGGGCATCGGCATAAGCCAGGGTTTCCAGAATCTCGTCGTGGTTGATGAACTCATCTGCGCAAAGGCTCTTCGGATTGTACAGGTGGTTTCCCATTGCTTTATCTCCTTCGGGAAAGAGAGGGGTTTTCCTGTTAGGCGGTCTCTTTCGTCGTACACGTATCGCCGCGATCGACGACGATGCGGTAGCCGATAGCATGCATGCGGACGTCCAGTTCGGCGAGGCCTTCGGCGGACTCGACGCCCGTAGCAAGCTTGTTGTCGTAGATTTCGTACTTCGCACGCGTGTCGGCGGGCGAAAGATTGGGCATGACGACATTAGCTCCCGCGAGGATGCCCTTCTCGCGGCCCCCGTCTTCGATGGTGCCCAAGGCCGTGGTCGCCGGCAACAGGACGGGCGGATGGATCAAGCGAATGATCGAAAGCAGATAGCAAGTCTGAGCGAGCGTTCCCGCCGGCCGGTCCGCATAGGGAGTGGCGTGGTGAGGAACGAAAGGGCCGATGCCGCACATTTCGGGCTTGAAGCGCTCGATGAACTTCAGATCAGCCGCGAGGTGGGCGCTGGTCTGTCCAGGCGCTCCCACCATGAAGCCCGCTCCGACGGCAAAGCCGAGCTCGCTGAGCCACTGCAGGCATTCCATGCGCCGCTCGAACGACATGTCCGTCGGGTGGATCTGGGCGTAGTACGCCGGATCGGCCGTCTCGTGGCGAAGCAGGTAGCGGTCTGCGCCGGCCGCACGCCATGCGGCATAGGTTTTGCGAGGATATTCGCCCAAGGACAACGTCACCGCGCAATCGGGATAGGCCTCCTTGATGGCGCGCACGAGGCTCGCCACGCGTTCTTCGCTGAAGCGCGCATCTTCGCCGCCTTGCATCACGAAGGTGCGAAAACCCAGATCGTAGCCCTTGTCGACACAGGCGAGAATTTGCTCGTTGCTCAAGCGGTAGCGCTTGCAGCTCCTGTTAGAAGCGCGCAGCCCACAGTAATAGCAATCATTCCTGCAATAGCTGGACACCTCGATGAGCCCGCGGATGAACACGCGGTTGCCGTAATGGGCATGACGCTCGCGGACGGCAAAAGTCGCCAGGACTTCAGCTGCTTCGGGGCTCTGATGGGCGACCAAGTACTCGTAGCCTTCCAGCGGCAGCACATGCTCGCGCGCCAGCTGCTCTATGAGCTGTTCGACAGTTTTATCCATAGCTTCAAGTCTGTGCAGTTGAACTACACAGCGGAATAAGCCGTCTTCACCGAGACTCCCGGAATGTTTCCAATCTTGCCTGCCAAGGCTGAGATCTTGTCCTCGGGAGCATCGACTGCGATGCTCATGACGTTGATGCCGCGCGCGCGGTACGGGATGCCCATGCGCCCGATGATGTACTGGGCGGACTCGTGCAGCGTTGCGTTCAGCTGCTCGACGGCGTTTCCGTCTTCCACAATAATCGCCAGAACGGCGACGCGTGTTTCCATATCGTATCCTTCCTCTCCGAGGCGGGAAAAGGCGCGTCCCACGCTTGGGACGAGACGCGTCCCCTGCCAGGCATGAAGCGCGTCCCAGCTAAAGAGAATGCTGCGCCCATAGAAGACGCAGCATTCAATCAAATCGTATGCTGCCTTGTCTTCAGACTGGAAATCTTAGAGTCAGGCGAGCGTTCCGCCACCCTGGGGCGGCGGAATCGGTTTACTTGCAGCGAGCGGGAATCATGTCCCAAGTCGCCTGGTCGGTATGCAGTTCGTGCTCCGCACGCTCGGAAAGCGGCTTGCCGTAGATCTCTTTGTAGATAAGGTCTACTGACGGATTCTCGTGGCTGAACCGCAGGTTGGCGATCTTGTCCAGACCGTAGAGAACCTTGCCGCGCACCTCGGCCATCTCCACGCCATCGTGGATGGGCTGGCCACCGCCGCCAGCGCAGCCGCCGGGGCATGCCATAATCTCGACAAAGTCGTATTTCACATCGCCAGCCTCGATGGCCTGCAACAAGCGCTCGGTGTTGCCCAGACCACTTGCCACGGCGACATGCAGGGGTGCGCCGTTCAGGTCGAAAGTGGCTTCCTTCCAACCCTGGATGCCACGTACATCCTTGAAGGCATCTGGATCGGGGTTTTCGCCGACGACGGCAAAATAAGCCGTACGCAAGGCGGCTTCCATGACACCGCCCGTCGCGCCGAAAATGACGGCAGCACCAGTGGCTATGCCGAGCGGGTTGTCGAAGTTGTCCTCTTCGAGCGCGTCGGCGGTAATACCCTTGGCAACAGCCAGGCGCACCATTTCGCGAGTAGTTAGCGAAGCATCAACATCGCCGATCGAACTGACGTCGCGTAGCTGCTCAACGTCACATTCGTACTTCTTCGCCACGCAGGGCATGATGGACACGCAGAAGACTTTCTCAGGCTCGAGTCCCTTCTCCTTCTTGAACAGCGATTTGACGGCGGGACCAAACATCTGCTGCGGCGACTTCGAAGTCGAAAGCATAGGAATCTTGTCGGGATGGTGGCCCTTCATGTAGCGAATCCAGCCTGGGCAGCAACTCGTGAACATGGGGAACTCGTACTTGTCGGCATCCTTCACGCGCTCCAGAAACTCGTTCGCTTCCTCCAGGATGGTGAGGTCGGCAGCGAAATTGGTGTCAAAAACGTAGTCGAAGCCCATCTTGCGCAGGGCATTGGCCATGAGGCCAGGCGTGGCTTCCTCATGGGTGAGGCCAAGCGACTCACCCCAGGCGGAACGCACGGCCGGTGCAACCTGGACGACGGTCGTGATCTCGGGATCGGCGATGGCATCGAGCACGATCTGGGTGTCATCACGAGCCGAGAGCGCGCCTACTGGGCAATGCGTGATGCACTGGCCGCAGAGGACGCACTTGGAGTTTTCCATGGCGATACCGCCAGCGACGCCCACTGTGGTGCGTTTACCGCGGTTCTTGACTTCCCATGCATGAACGGCCTGGATGTTGTCGCACACCTGGACGCAACGCATGCACTTGATGCATTTGCTCGAGTCGCGAATGAGCGGGAAATTCTCGTTCCACGACTCCTTGGTGAACTCTACCTCATAGGGGACGTTGATGATGTTCAGGTCGTTGGCGACCGTCTGCAGCGTGCAGTTGCCGGAACGGACGCAGCTCGTGCACTCGGTATTGTGCTGCGAGAGAATAAGCTCGACGTTGGTCTTGCGTGCGTTATGAGCCTTGGGGCTGTCGGTGAGGACGGAAATACCCTCCTCGACCGCCGTGTTGCACGAAGCGACCAGACGTTCTTGGCCCTCGATCTCGACCACACACACGCGGCAGGCGCCAATGTCGTTGAGGTCTTTAAAGTAGCACAGCGTGGGAATCTTCACACCGGCCTTCTTCGCGGCCTCGAGAATCGTGGTGCCCTCTTCGACTTCGACAGGGCGGTGGTCAATAGTCAGCTTTACCATTCTTGCTTCCTCCCTCCGCGGAACGCGCCATAGCCGAAGTGGTCGCAACGCAGGCAGCGAGAGGCCTCCTGCATCGCCTCTTCAATGGACAGGTTTTTCTCCATGATCTCGAAGTCGTCGCTACGCTCGTGCACGGGACGCTCGATCGTGTTGCAGCGGCCGCAGGGGATCATGTCCCTGGGCTTGGCGACGGGAACATCGACCTCCTTTTTGATGGGATGGTTAAAGCCCAGGTATGTGTCGATGTTACGCGCCGCAATAGAGCCGGCTGAGATGGCCTTGATGACCGTGGCAGGACCGCTCTCGCAGTCGCCACCCACGAAGACGCCCTCCTGGCCCTCGACGCGCGCAAACTTGTCGCCCACGAGAATGCCGCGGTTGATGGTCATGCCGAGCCCAGCGAAGGGGTCAGCCTCGATGTCCTGGCCGATGGCCACGAGCACCACATCAAAGGGAAGGATCTCGGGTTCGACATTGGCCTTGACGGGCTTCGGACGACCGCGGTCGATGACACCCGTCATCTGGCGCTGAACCTTCAGGCCCACGACCTTGTCGTTCTCGGTGACGATGGCAACGGGAGCATGCAGCTCCATGAGCTCACAACCCTCCGCGATGGCGCCGTCGATTTCCTCGCGCAAGCAGGTCATATCGTCGATGCGACGGCGATAGACGATGCTGACGTGGTCGGCGCCTAGGCGAACGGCGCTGCGGGCACAGTCCATAGCGACATTGCCGCCGCCGATAACCGCCACACGCTTGCCTGTGAAATCGGGGGCATGACCGTCGCCGATTGCGCGCAGCAGCTGCACGGCCGAGAGCACGCCTTCGGTGCCCTCGCCCTCGATGCCCAACTTCTTGTCGGTGTGAGCGCCGATGGCAACGTAAATGGCGTCGAAATTGGCCTTGAGTTCCTCGAAGCTGACATCAGTGGGAATGGAGGTGTTCAGTTTCACCTCAATGCCCTGTTTCACCAGGAAATCGAGCTCGGAGTCGAGGCGCTCGCGCGGCAGGCGGTAGGCAGGGATGCCGTAGCGCATCATACCGCCGAGCTTTTCGCGAGCTTCGAAAACCGTGGGCGCATGACCCATGAGCGCCAGGAAGTAGGCAGCCGTCATGCCAGCCGGGCCACCGCCGATGACGGCGACTTTCTTGCCTGTGGGCTCGTAATGGAAGGGCGTGTAGTCGTTGTCGGAGTTGTCGACCGCAAAGCGCTTAATCGCGCGGATGTTAATGGCGTCGTCGATGAAGTTGCGGCGGCATTCGTTCTCGCAAGGATGCTCGCAAATATAGCCGCAGGCCAGCGGGAAGGGGTTGTCTGCGCGGATGAGGCGCACCGCGTCTTGGTACCGGCCCTCGGCAACAAGCGCGATGTAACCGGGGATGTCGACGCGCGCTGGGCAGCCATGCATGCAGGGCACGGTTGCGGAAGCGACCTCGTTACCGCACTGCTTGTTCTGAACATGGAATTCAAAATCTTCGCGGAAACCCTGCAGGGAGCGCCATACCGTGGATGCGGCATCATAGCCAATCGCACAGTCAGCACTCAGGTAGATGTTTTCCGCAAGCGATTCGATTTCCTTCAATGTGGACATGGTTGCCACGCCGTCGAGCACCTGCTCGAGCAGACCTTGAAGCTTTGGCAGACCCACGCGGCACGGTGTGCACTTGCCGCACGACTGAGATGCGCACATGCCCACGAATCCCGATGCGAAGTCGACTGGGCAAGGCGGATTGGGCGACGCCTCGAACCGACGCGTCAGTGTTGCGCGAATCTCGTCGA
>CADBQL010000081.1 GCA_902796815.1 uncultured Coriobacteriaceae bacterium
CGGCGAAATCGAGAAGGGGAAGGGCGCTCAGTTCGATCCCGTTTTTGCTGACATCATGTTGCAAATCATCGCTGAAGATCTGGAGTACCGTCTGAAGGAAAACTGACCGAAGCATTTGATATATAGGGCGTGTGAGTTATGAAGAACGTTCGCTTCAAAGCAGCTATCGTTATCGTCCTTGCGGCTCTGGTGAGTATCGGGCTACTTATGGCGGCTAACTACCAGAGGGCGCGAGACAGCATGACCGCCCAGTTGGAGTCCAACTACAGCGTCATGGCGGACAAATATGCCCAAGAGCTCACCGCATGGGTCAACACCAATGCCACGATTATCGATACCTTAGCGGTTGAGATAACGACGAGTGGCATATACCAGAGCGACAACGATGCGTTTCATGCCTATTTAGCCGAAAGCTTGAATCGGCTGAACGAAAACGGATATATCTACGATATCTACTTCACCTATCCCGATAACTCCATGGCGTGCGCGTCGGACTACCAACCCGACGGGTCGATTGATTACGCGCATGAAAGGGATTGGTTTTACACGGCGGCGGAAACCGGGGAGTTATTCTATTCGACTCCATACCGTGATTCGGATACGGGAAAACCTATCATCACGATATCGAAGGCGGTTTTCAAGGACAACAAGCTGCAGGGCGTGCTAGCAGCGGACATCTTCGTGGATGTGCTGGTCGATATTATCAGTGATGCCGACGTCGCACCAGATAGCTATGCTTTCTTGGTCGACCAGAACCTGGGAATGATCGTCCATCCCAACCAGGAATACTCCTTTGACGATGTACCTCACGGTGTTATGGACATCCCAAATGCACCTTATGCTGAGGTGGTAGCCAAAATTCGCTCTGGCTCAGGCGAGACCGTTTATTTGGATGACTACGATGGCATTACTCGTGGAGTTGTGGTGTCGCGGATGGCGAATACCGGGTGGTCTGTCGGAATCGCAACGAGCAAAGACGAGCTCCTTGGGAGCGTGGGCTCCTTTTTGCGCGGCTATCTCATCGTCGGGGCCATCTCGGCGCTCATTGCCGGAATCGCGGTCATCGTGCTCGTGACCATGCTCGATAAGCTAAACCGACAGCGGCGGGAGCACGAAGCGCAGGTGCAAAAGCTCGAGAAGCAGGTAGCCGACCGAGCAGCTCAGGCTCGAAGCCGCTCGTTTTTGGATACGGAAGAAGGGGAAAGAACCGTTGTCCGGAACCCCGAAGATGCGAGCGTGAAAAGCAGGATCAGCTTACGTCTTCCAATCATTATCATTTTCTTGCTGATGATATGCATGGTGCTCTACACCTCTTACGTGATCAACGATGTGTCGGTGGCCAATATTCGTGAGGTTGGGGAAGATAGGATAAGCGCTGCACAGGCGCAGCTCGAAAACTATCTGGAGATGACGAAGAGCTCGCTGTGGGTTACGTCGGACACCGTTGATCACATGTCGCGAAACGGGGCGTCCACGAAAGACATCCTGCGCTACATCACTGAGGAGTCGGAAAACCAGAAACAGCATTTCGATGAGAATTACACGGGCATTTACGGTTATGTAATGGGCGAATACCTGGACGGTGTGGGCTGGACGCCGCCCGATAACTTCGACCCGCAACACAGGGATTGGTACCTCGCGGCAATCGAGGCAAATGGCGATGCCGCCATCGTCCCGCCTTATGTGGACGCCCAGACCAATGCCGTGATCATATCCATTAGCCGGATGCTCTCGAACGGTACCGACGTGCTTTCGCTCGACGTCACGATGAACCATATACTCGACATCGTCTCAGACTTGAAGATCAAGGAGAAAGGCTACGGCTTCATCGTCAGCCAGGACGGGACGGTTATCGCCCATCAGGACGAATCGAAAGAGGGCACGCTCCTTACCGATGACGAAGCGCAGCTCGCTCTGTTCGACAAGATACTGGAAGTGCGAAACGGCAATTTCGAGGTAACGGTCGACGGGGCGGCGAGCACGGTCTTCGTTCGCGAAATTGCCGATCAGTGGTACATCGTTATCGTTGTAGGCAACGGCGAATTGACTGCTGAGGTCCAGCAGCAACTCGTCATCAACGTCCTCATCTGCGCCATCATTTTCATCCTGATTGCGCTCTTCTATTTCATAGGGCGCAGAAGGGAGCGCAACTACGCGCATCGCATCGAGGAGATGAGGGTCGAGGAGCAGCGGCAAGCTTATGAGGCAAAGGCGCTGAAGCTTGAAAAAGAAGCTGCAGATAAGGCGAACCAGGCAAAAAGCGATTTTCTGGCGGATATGTCCCACGAGATTCGCACGCCCATCAACGCAGTGCTCGGAATGAACGAGATGATCCAACGCGAGAGCAGTCGTGCGCGAGGCCTGGTCGATTCCGATGCCGAAGCCGTCAGGGACGCTCTTGGCGACATTAACGCATACGCCGGTAACGTGGAGCGCGCGGGGAAGAACCTTCTTGCGATCATCAACGACATCTTGGATTTCTCCAAGATCGAGGCGGGCAAGATCACCATAGAAGACGACGAGTACAAGCTCAGCTCCGTTCTGAACGACGTGAGCAACATGGTTCTCTTCAAGGCGCGGGAAAAGGGTTTGCAATTCGCCATAGATGTTGACGAGAAGCTTCCCGACGGTTTGCTCGGGGATGAGTTACACGTTCGACAAATCCTGACCAACATCCTTAACAATGCCGTGAAGTACACGAGCCAGGGAAGCGTTTCCATGAGCGTCCATTGCGCGGAGGGCGATGTTTTCGAAGTCGGGCAGATCGTTCACCTGATCGTTTCCGTTCGAGATACCGGAATCGGTATAAAGCCCGATGATCTGGAAAAACTGTTCGCGAAGTTCCAACGGGTTGACTTGAACACCAACAGTACCGTTGAGGGCACCGGCTTGGGGTTGGCCATAACGCAGAGCCTCCTCGCAATGATGGGCGGCAGCATCGATGTCGAAACCGCCTATGGTGAGGGGTCTACTTTCACCATCACCTTGCCGCAGGGGATCTCCTCCGCTGAGCCCGTGGGGAATATACAGGCCAGATTCGAAAAACACATGAATTCGGAAAGGGTTTACGAGGAGGTGTTCAATGCCCCGGATGCCCGAATCCTCATCGTCGATGACACGCCTATGAACCTTACCGTGGCGATTGGGCTTTTGAAGGGCACGGATATGCGGATCGATACGGCCTTGGGTGGCAATGAGGCACTGGCGCTTACGCAGGCACACGCCTATGACCTGGTGCTGCTCGACCAGCGCATGCCGAAGATGGACGGTGTCGAGACCTTGCACCTGATGCGCTCGCAGGAGAAAGGCCTCAACAAGACGACCCCGGTCATCTGCCTTACCGCTGACGCGGTCATCGGTGCGCGGGAGCGCTACATTGCGGAAGGCTTCACGGACTACCTGACAAAACCCATCGACAGCCAGGCGCTTACGCAGATGCTGATGAAGTACCTACCGGACGAGAAGGTGATCGCAGTTCGCGAAATTGGTCAGTTGGCTACCGATTTGGATTCCGGCGGCGATTTATTGGATGCATTCGCGCCGTTGCGCCATGTGGGGATTAATCCCGATATCGGGCTTCAGTACTGCCAGAACGACATGGTGCTCTATCGTTCGCTCCTGCAGGAATACGTGAGCGCCGCCGCGGAGAAAGCTGGGGTCTTGAGGCGCTGCTACGATGCGCACGATTGGAAAAACTACTCGATTGAGGTCCATTCGCTAAAGAGCTCCTCGAGGATGATCGGTGCGATGTCAATCGCGCGTGTTGCAGCAAGGCTTGAAGCCGCCGCGGATGAAGGGCGGTCAAGTGAAATCGACGCCGATTACGAGGCAATGCTTGCGCAGTACGACGCGGCTGTCGAGGCGATTCGCGCTGCATTGCCAGACAGAGAGGTGCTGAGTGCCGGCGGCGTCCAGGTTCTCGAAACCGAATTAGGCGATGGCGAAATCCTGGAGTTCATGCCTGACGTGGGAAGCGAGCTGTGAGATGGAGCGCATAAAATTGCAGGAAATCGTTCATGAGCTCAATCGGAGTATCTTCGTAGGCGAGCGTTACGAGAAGAATATGCGCGGTATCATGTACGGCGCGGTGCTGATCGTCGTTGCGAACGTTGTTACGGGCGGCTTGAATTATGCGAACGGCTATCTCAGCGCAGGCATCGCATCTCTCATGTTCACGATGGCCGGCCTGCTCATGCTGTTCTTCACGCTCGTCAAGCGGAGTCGGACGAGCGCTGTGGTCACCGCGTTCATCTCGGTCATCGTAATCTTCACGTACGAAATCCTGACGGTCGAACACGGCTTTCCGATCTTTTGGACTTTGTTGCTGCCTCTTGCCTTTTGCTATCTTGGCGGCGTCAAGCCGGGCATTTACATCTCGCTCTACTTCCTCGCGCTTTATTGGGTTTTGTTCTTAACTCCCTTGCACAACGCCCTCGCCGTGGACTATTCCGACATCATCGTGCAGCGATTTCCGATTCTGTATCTCGCCAATGTAGCCCTGACCACGTACATCATGGTGCAGTACCACCTCGCAACTTTACGCCAAATGGACTATGCCGCGCAGCTTCTAGAGGCGAAGGAGGCTGCCGATCGCGCCAATGCTGCCAAAAGCGACTTCCTGGCGAATATGTCACATGAGATTCGCACGCCCATCAACGCAGTGCTCGGAATGAACGAGATGGTTCTGCGCGAGAGCGCGCAGGTAAGAGGGCTTTTGACCGAGGATCGGCAAGACGTCCGTGAGGCTCTCGATAGCATTGATGTCTATGCGGGCGATGTAAGGAGTGCAGGGAGCAACCTGCTTTCCATCGTCAACGCCATTCTCGATTTCTCGAAGATCGAGGCGGGCAAGATGGAAATCGTGGAAGCGCCGTATTCGCTCGGTTCGCTGCTAAACGACGTAATTAACCTGACGAGCTTCAACGCAGAGGAGAAAGGCCTGAGCTTCATCGCGGATGTGGACGAGGCGCTTCCCGACGGGCTTCGCGGAGACAAGGTGCGCATACGTCAGGCTCTTGCAAATGTGCTGGGCAATGCTTTGAAGTATACCGAGCAGGGTAGCGTCGTGCTGAAAGTTCGCGGTGACATGGCGCAGGGATGCGAAGCCGGTCGAACAATTCGCCTCCTCTTCGAGGTACGGGATACTGGCATCGGCATCAAACCCGAAGACCTTGAGAAAATGTTCTCCAAATTCCAACGGGTGGACATGGGCCGCAACAGCACGATTGAGGGAACGGGCTTGGGGTTGGCTATTACGGAGAGCCTCTTGACGATGATGAACGGCAGCATAAAGGCTGAAAGCGTGTACGGTTCAGGATCTACTTTCAGCATCGATCTGCCGCAAACAATCGTTTCATGCGATCCGATCGGGTCGTTCAGGGAGCAGCACGACAGGGGCAATGTGGGAGCGAAAGCCTATGTGGAGACATTTCACGCGCCGGATGCGCATATCCTGATCGTCGACGATACGAAGATGAACCTCACGGTGGTCACAGGGCTGCTGAGAAGCACGGGTTTGCACATCGATACGGCGACCAGCGGCATGCAGGCAATCGGGCTGACTCAGGTTAAGGCATACGATTTAATCCTGATGGACCAGCGCATGCCCGAAATGGATGGCATCGAGGCCTTGCACCGTATCCGCATGCAAGATGAGGGTGCGAATCGAGAGACGCCCATCATATGCCTGACGGCCGATGCGGTCATCGGCTCGAGAGAGCGCTATCTATCCGAAGGTTTTACCGACTATCTGACAAAGCCCATCGATAGCCAGCTGCTCGAGCGGATGCTCGTGAAACATCTGCCAAAAGATAAGGTTATGCTCGAATTCAAAGAAGCTGATATCGTGGATATTGGTGAATGGCGAGATGAAGAGCGTAAGGAAGATCGTTTTGCCCCGGTTATCGCGACAGAGCGAAATGGCCTGGTTATTTCTGCGGGCGTTAATCCGCCTAGTGTTTCGGATCGATATGCTTCGCTTGTCGCAGCGGGCATCGATCCCAAAGCCGGCCTTCTCAACTGCCAAGGCGATGAGGCCCTCTACTGGACGCTGATCGAGGAATACGTATACGGTTCCGAAGATAAGGCGCGAGATTTGACGTTTTATCGGGAAACACGGGATTGGGGAAATCTTGCGATTGTCGCCCATTCCATAAAGAGTTCATCGATGACGATTGGCGCGAAGGTCCTGTCGGAAATCGCTGCCAATGTCGAGCGCGCGTTGGACGAAAGGAACGAGGAAGCTGCGGAAAGCAATCTTCCGGTTCTCATAGCGCGCTACGACGATCTTGTTGCAGCAATTCGTCCGCTTCTTCCATCGACTGGCGAGTCTGCATTTGGCGATAACGAAATGGAGATGGACGATAACGATATTCTGGAGTTTATGCCGGAGTAGGCGGTTGCGCCAAATCGGGGGTTCGCATTTATTCGGGCTGGGTGGCCACCCTGCTCGAACCTGCGCGCATCACGACCCGCTGCAGCTTCTAGCGCAATGATGGGATTAGGGGTAACGGGCGGATCCTTGTACTGCACCCTTTTTTCGCCAGCGAACCCGACAAGCGCAGCTCACCAGTTTTTGGCATAACACGTCTTAAGATTTTCTTTGATTTCGTCCATTTCGTCCTATACTTTACCATTGACTGTTGAGAAGGCGCTCATTTGCAGTGCCGTGCAAAACGAGATGGGGATTTCATGTTAGAACTGAAAAACCTGGTGTTCGAGGTGCCTGTCAAGGAGGGTTCCAAGGAGACCAAAAGAATCATCGACGACTTGACGTTGACGATTCCCGATGACACGTTCACGGTGATTACGGGTCCGAACGGTGGCGGAAAGTCCACGTTGGCAAAGCTCATCATGGGCATCGAGAAGTCCACGAGCGGTCAGATTATCCTGGACGGCGTCGACATCACCGAGCTTTCGATTACGGAGCGTGCCCAGCAGGGCATCGGCTACGGGTTCCAGCAGCCGGCGCGTTTCAAGGGCATGAAGGTCAAGAAGCTGCTCGAAATAGCGGCGGGCAAGAAGCTGCCGATGCTTTCGTGCAACGAGTCCCTCTCGAAGGTGGGCCTCTGCTCGGCTGATTGGCTGACGCGCGAGGTCGACAAGAACCTCTCTGGCGGTGAGGTCAAGCGTATCGAGATCGCGACGATGCTCGCGCGCGACCCGAAGCTCGCAATCTACGACGAGCCCGAAGCGGGCATCGACCTGTGGAGTTTCGACCGCCTGACCGAGACGTTCCGCTCGATTCACGATGCCGGCGGCGGGCGTTCGATCATCATCATTTCACATCAGGAGCGCATCATCCGTTTGGCCGACAGCATCGTGCTGCTTGAAAACGGCAAGATCACGACGACGGGCACGCCTGACGAGATCATGCCCCAGCTCGGGCTTTCGCGCAAAATGGCCATGGGCTGCCAGCTCACCGAGCCGACGCGCCTGCACATAACCGAGATTCCGACCACCTGCTGAGTTTGCGGCCTATCCCCGGCGACTCACCGAACGAGCCTGCGGACGAAGCCAAAGTGCTTTCGCGTGAGTAGGGGAGTGCGTTGTGCGCCCTTGGGAGAGTAAACGACGCAGCAGCTAATAACTCGTGAACGACCTGCACAAGAAAGAGGAAAGAATGGCAGTAGACCTTTCACCTATTGACGAGAGCCTGCTCGCGACCATCGCGAACCTTCATGGTATGCCGAAGGGCGCTTTCAACATCCGCCGCGACGGAAAGCTCGTCGAGCGTCACAGCTCGGCCTATATCGACATCGAAACCAAGACCGACAATCCCGGCATAGACATCAAGGTCAAGCCGGGCACGAAAGGCGAGTCCGTGTTCATTCCGGTCATCGTCACACAATCTGGTCTCAAAGATGTCGTGTACAACACGTTCTACATCGGTGAGGATTGCGACATCGAAATCATCGCTGGTTGCGGCATCCACAATTCGAGCCACGCGGCCAGTGAGCACGATGGCATCCACTCGTTCCACATCGGCAAGAACAGCCGCATCAAGTACATAGAGAAGCACTACGGCGAGGGAGAGGGCACAGGAGAGCGCATCTTGAACCCCACGACCAACGTGTACATGGGCGAAAACTCCTTCTGCGAGATGGAGATGGTGCAGCTGCGCGGCGTCACCTCCACCGTACGAGAGACGAATGCCAAGCTCGAAGCCGGTGCCAAGCTCGTGTTGACCGAACGCTTGCTCACGCATGACGACCAGCGGGCCGAGTCCAATGTCGTCATCGAGCTCGAAGGGGAGGACTCGAGCGTTCAGGTCATCTCGCGCTCGGTTGCCCAGGACAACTCGGTACAGGTTTTTAACCCGCTCGTCATCGGGCGCGCCGCCTGCCGTGGCCATGTCCAGTGCGATGCCATCATAATGGGCGACGCCCGCGTGAAGTCGATTCCCGGCATCGAGGCCGATTCGCCCGATGCGATTCTCATGCACGAGGCCGCCATCGGAAAGATCGCCGGCGAGCAGATCACGAAGCTCATGACCCTCGGCCTGACCGAGGAGGAAGCCGAACAGGAGATCCTCGACGACTTTTTGAGTTAGGCACTATGACATAAAGTCTTAAGCGTATGACATAAAGTCGGGTTTTTTGTCATTAAGCGTTTTACTTATATATAGGAAGCACGCCTCCTTAAAGCGGAAGGTGATGGGGGAATCCACTGATAAGCTCATGCGGTTCGAAAGCACGGGTGCTACGGTGGTTTTCAACCATCTCCTTCCGTAGTCTATTCTATGACTAAAACGCTTAATGACAAGAAACACGACTTTATGTCACATACTACGACCAAAGAGCTTAATGACAAAAAACACGACTTTATGTCACGTTCAAAATGTGGTGAAGTTTCGAGCATGGCGCATGGTCGCTTTGCATGGAAGCGTGCGCTGTGATAGACTACCGTGAACGGTAGAAGCGCTGCCGCAATACCATAGCTTTCGATGTATGAAAGTGGGCATGTCCCGCTTTCTTTTTGTATAAGGCAGTGTTTATGATGCTTTCGGACATGGAGGGAGGTCGACATGCTAACGAAACGGGAGCAGAGCTTGCTCGATGCGCTGGAGCCACATGCGAAGGCTCAGGGCATCGAAATCGTCATGCTCGAAATCGTTGGGGCAAAAAAGTCGCCTACGATTCGTGTCTACATCGATACGAAGAACGGCGTGAGTTTTGACGAGCTTTCGAGCGCCCAGGCTTGGATCAACGACCTCATGGACGAAATCGACCCGTTCCCGGGAGCGTATATGCTTGAGGTTTCGTCGCCGGGAATCGACCGGCCTCTGCGCACGCTCGAGCATTTCGAGCGGTTCGCGGGGGAGCGCGTTGTGGTCAAGACGACGTCTCCTATAGACGGGCGCTCGACATTCAGTGGCACGCTCGTCGGCGTTGAGGGCAAAAACGTCATCGTCGAATGCGAGGCAGACCGGTTCGAGGTGCCCTACGAATCGATAAAGAAAGCAAACGTCAAGGGCACCATAGACTTTAGATAAGCAGCAGGAAAGGAACCACCGTGGCTACATCTCAGTTGATCGAGGCGCTTCAGGAGCTTGCTCATGAGCGGAAAATCGATGAGTTCTACTTGATCGAAAGGCTCGAGGAGTCTTTGGCGTCGAGCTACCAGCGCATCTTGGACCTCGAGTGGGATGCACGTGTGACCATCGATCGTCAATCGGGAAAGATTTACGTGTACGAACTTGTGCCAGTAGGCGAGCCCGATGAGGAAACGGGCGAATATGCCGAATTCGAGGAGCGCGACGTGACGCCGAGCGATGTGAGCCGCATTGCCGCCCAGAATGCGAAGAGCGTTATCGCCGCTATCGTGCGCGATGCTGGTCGGCAGTCGATTTACGAGGAATTTTCCGGTCGCGTCGGCGACTTGGTAACGGGAACGGTGCTGCAGGGCACTCCCGATTTCACGATTATCAAGATTCGCGATGGCGTGGAGGCCGAGCTTCCGCATTACGATCAGAAGCGTAATCCCGGCGAGCGCAACGAGCGCCCCGCAAACGAGCATTACCGTCATAACCAGCGCTTGAAGGTACTCATCATCGAGGTGCGCGACCCCGCAGGCGACGCTCCGCGCATGCGCGGCGAACAGCAGCGTCCGCCAATCGTCGTTTCGCGTACGCACCCCGATTTGATTCGCCGTCTTTTCGAAATCGAAGTGCCCGAGATCTACGACGGTCTCGTGGAAGTCAAGTCCATCGCTCGTGAGCCGGGCGTGCGCTCGAAGGTGGCCGTTGCTTCGCGCGAGCCGAACCTCGACCCGGTCGGCGCCTGCGTCGGCCCTAAGGGCAGCCGCGTTCGCATGGTTGTCGAGGAGCTGCGCAACGAGCGCGTCGACGTTATCCAATGGTCCGACAACCCGGCCGTGTACGTGGGCAATGCCCTTTCGCCTGCGAAAGTCAATTCGGTTGCCATTGACGAGGAGAACCACTATGCGACGGTTATCGTTTCGGACGACCAGCTGTCGCTTGCAATCGGCAAGGAAGGCCAAAACGCCCGCCTCGCCGCTCGTCTGACCGGTTGGCACATCGACATCAAGAGCACGTCGTTCATCGGCGGTTCGCTCATAGAGGAAGATTTGCTCGTGGACGAGGAAGAAGAGGAAGAATCCGAATTCTGCGCGTTCGTGAGCGAGGATGGCGTAAGATGCCGCAATCATGCACGTCCTGGTGGACGCTATTGCGGAATTCACGCCGATATGGAGCAGGAGTAAGCGTCTGTGACGGTCATGGCCCAAAAGAGGATGCGCACGTGCATCGGCTGCTCTCAGCAATTTCCAAAAGAGCAGCTCAAGCGCATTGTGCGCACGCCAAGCGGGTCAATTGAGTTTGACGGCACCGGCCGAGCGTCTGGACGCGGTGCCTACGTTTGCAGCATGGCCTGCCTTGCAGAGGCGCTTAAGGCCAGACGGCTGCAGCGAAGCCTCAAGACTGCCATCAGCCAAGACGAGGCCGATGCTATCGTCGGGCATATGCTCGATGCATTCGGCGACGATGTACGATAAGGAGAGAGTATGCCGAGCATGCGCGTGAACCAACTTGCAAAGGAGTATGGGCTTTCCAGCAAGGAAATGCTCGACAAGCTGCGCGAACTGAAGATTCCGGCCAAAAGCCACGCCAGCGTCCTAGCCGAACCGTATGTCGACAAGGTGTATAAGCTTTTGGGCAATCCCGCCGAACAGGCTGGTGAGGCCGAAGAGGTTGAGCGTCCCCTGACCAAGGAGGAACAGGAGGCCAAGGAGCGCGAGGCCGAAGAGGAGCGCGCCCGCCGCGAAGCCGTCGAGAAAGAGCGCGCCCGCCGCGAAGCGGAGCGCGCCGAGCGCGAAGCTGCGCAGGAATCGGAAGGCGGGGAAGAGGAAACCTCGCCAAATGCGGACAAGCCCAAGCCCGAGGCGCAAAGCCCGTTCGCCGGTCTTGAAAACCAGATAATCAGCGAGCGCGAGCGCGTCGAGCGCGAAGCCGCCGAAGCCAAGGCTCGCGCACGCGCGGCAGCAATCGCAAAGGAAGTTGCGAAAAAGCAGGCTGTCGAAGAAGCTCTGAGGAATCGCACGTCTGGGAAGAAAACCCAAGCGCCCGCACCCGTCGAGCAGAAGCCGAAGAAGGCCGCGCCGAAGGTCTCGTCGTCGAAGCCGAATAATTTCGGCTCGCTTCTCGACCAAATTGAAGCCGAGAAGAAGCGTATTGCCGAGATGAACCAAGCGCCCAAGGATGCGCCTGAGCCGAAGAAGACCCGCAAGAAGCAAACGCGTAACGAGCAGGTCGTACCTGAGCTCGAGACAGCTGATGAGGGCGAGGATCGTTACGCGAAGATGGCTGTTCAGGTCGAAAAGCTACAGCGTGACAAGGTGCTTGCTGACGCACGTGCTGCTGTCGCGGCGGCTTCCACTCACGAAGGCGAGGGGCGTCGTAAGAAGCGCAAAGAGAAGCGCCAGGCCGAAGCCCGTGAACGCGCTGAGCTCGAGGCGATCGAAAAGGGTCTCGACCCCGAACTCGTCCTCGACGAATCGGTCGTCGAGGTACCGCAGGGCGCGTCCGTCGCGAAGCTCGCCGAGCTGCTCGCCGTTCAGCCCAACGATATCATCAAACGCCTGTTCATGCTTGGCCAGGTGCTCACGCTCACGCAGACGATGAGCGATGACCTCATCGAGCTCGTGGCCGACGACCTTGGCCGCAAGGTTCGCGTCGTTTCGCCCGAAGAGGAATACGCCGTCGTGTACAACGACACGGAAGACGACCTTCTTCCGCGTCCGCCCGTGGTCACCGTCATGGGCCACGTCGACCATGGCAAGACGTCGCTGCTCGACGCGATTCGCCATACGGGCGTCGTTGCGAGCGAGGCCGGCGGCATCACGCAGCATATCGGCGCTTCGGTCGTCGACATCAATGGCAATCAGATCACGTTCATCGATACGCCTGGCCACGAAGCCTTTACCGCAATGCGTGCACGTGGTGCCCAGGTTACCGACGTCATCGTGCTCGTCGTCGCTGCCGATGACGGCGTCATGCCGCAGACGATTGAGGCCATCAACCATGCCAAGGCGGCTGATGTGCCCATAGTCGTGGCTGTGAACAAGATCGACAAGCCGGGTGCGAATCCCGACCGCGTGCGCCAGGAGCTTACCGAATACGGTGTAATCCCCGAAGAATGGGGCGGCACGAACATGTTCGTCGACGTTTCGGCAAAGCAGAAGCTCTATATCGACGATCTGCTGGAGACCATCATCCTGCAGGCTGACGTGCTCGAGCTCAAGGCGAACCCGAATGCGCTCGCGTCAGGTTTTGTCATCGAAGCCAATCTTGACAAAGGCCGCGGCCCCGTGGCTACCGTGCTCGTACAGCGCGGCACGCTGCATCCGGGCGACTGCGTCGTGGCTGGCACGTCCTATGGCCGCGTGCGCGCGTTGATCAACCCGCGTGGCGAGCAGGTCAAGGAAGCTCGCCCAGCCGATCCTGCCGAGGTTCTCGGTCTTTCGAGCGTGCCGGTTGCTGGCGACGAGTTCCGCGTTTTCGAGGACGAGCGCGATGCGCGCAAGCTTGCCGAGGAGCGCGCGTTCCGCGAGCGCCTCGCTGCTCAAGAGCAGAAATCGCACATGAACCTCGACGATCTGTTCAGCCGCATCGAAGAGGGCAAGCAGACCGATTTGAACCTCATCGTCAAAGCCGACGTACAAGGCTCGATCGAAGCTTTGCGCGATGCTTTCGAAAAGATGGACCAATCCGA
>CADBQL010000082.1 GCA_902796815.1 uncultured Coriobacteriaceae bacterium
CGCTTGGAGACGCGAAAACCGTAAGCGAGTTGGAGAAAATCCTTGTCCCCGAAGTTCCCGGACAGCCGTATTACGTGCTCGTGATGGGGTCGGATTCCCGCGAAGGCAATTACAGTTCCCATATTGATCAGCGGGGCGACAACGAGCGGTCCGACGTCATGATGCTCGTTCGCATCGACTCAAAGAACAAGAAAGTCACGTTACTTTCCATTCCCCGCGATACGCCCTATCAACTTGATGATGGCTCGTATGTCAAGATAAACGAGATGTTCAACAACGATGGGGTTGTCGGCGCTGTCAAGGCTGTCTCCAAACTCACCGGGCTTCCTATTTCCCATCATGCGGAAGTTAGGATTTCAGGACTGGAAGCAATCGTCGATCTGCTCGGTGGTGTGACCGTGGATGTTCCGACGGAGTTGTCGTACGTGACTACCGATCAGGAAGAAGTAACTGTCCCGGCAGGACGTCAAACGCTTAATGGCCGACAGGCGCAAATTTTCGCCCGGGCGCGCCACGAGTTCGAAGGCAACCAGGATCAACAGCGTCAGGGCAACGTGCGAACGCTGCTGCAAGCTATCGTCGACAGCATCCTTAGCCGTCCCGTTTCCGAAATACCCAACATAGTGCTTCAAATTGCGAGATACGTTGACACCGATTACAAGACGTTCGATCTTGTATCGCTCGCGATGGGATTCTCGGGCGGAAAAACCACCATGTACAACGGCACAGGGCCAAGCGAGGGCGATTCCAATCCGGGAACCAACGGCAAGTGGCTTTGCTACTTGAATCCTGAAGGTTGGCAAAAAGTAGCGAGCGTCGTGGACTCCGGCGAAGATCCAAGCGGCCTCGATTTTTCCGAGACGCAAACTCTCTGGACCGATGTGACCGACCAGCCAGAGTTCAAGGGTTCTATGGCGTTCAAGTACTATTACGGAGGGGCTTCCTCCGACTAGGTAGCCTTCATTGGTTTTCTGTGGTTTACGTTGTGATGCTTCAGTTAGCATGTAGCTAGCATTTGCTAAGCTAGTGAGTGTCTGTGCGTATTCGGCTTTGATGCTACCGTTTTCCAAATTGGAACGTCTATTGTGCGCCTAATGCCCCACAATACTAAAAATAATTATTAATAAGCAGAATGAAGCTGTAGGTTTGGCCATGAACGGATCGCTCGGAAAAACCCGCATCGTAATACTCGTGTGCGGTGCGCTCGACTGCTTTGCCGTCGGTACGGCATATCTCTTCGGCGTGTTTCAGCCCTATATCATGCAGCATTTTGGCATAGATTCGGCGTCAGCGACGACCCCGTACACGCTCGTGTGGATGTTCATGACGATTGCGCAATTCATCGCTGGGCCAATGCAGAAGCGCATCGGCGTGAAGGCGACCGTATCTGTCGGCCTTGCACTTATGGCGCTCGGCCTATTCGGCTGCTCGCTACTTCCGCCGAGCATGTCCCAGATGCTGCTCGTCCTGTATACCGTCGTTCATGGTCTGGGGATCGGCATCGCCTACAACACCGTCGCGGCAACGACTGTGCGCTGGTTTCCAGACCATAAGGGTCTCGCAACTTCGATTTCGCTTGGCATGATGGGCGGCGCTGGCGTATTGCTTGCTCCCGTGTTCGGGTTTCTACTGCAGGCGTTTGGTCTACAGCTCTCGTATAGGTTCTTGGCATTGTTATTCGTGCCGTGCATCCTGTTCTCGCTGGCAGTATTTCGCGACACCCCGCCCGGCTACATGGCTGACTACAAACCGACGGGCGTCGTTGCACGTCAGACGGCCGTCAACGAGTGCAATGGATTGGGAGATCTCATCAGATGTCGTGACGCCTGGATGCTCGTGCTACTGTACTTCTCGCTTGTGCCGACGTTCGTGATTGCGAGCGGCGTATTCGTGAGCTTTGGCACGCAGGCAAAGACGATATCGCCGGATGTTGCGGTCTGGTTTGTGAGCATTGGGGCGATTGTCCAAGTCATCGGGCGCTTCGTCGTGCCATCCATCAGCGACCGCGTCGGACGCAAGGCGGTTTTCGTCGCGGTGCTCGCGATTATGGCGTGCTCGACCGCGATGGTAGTTGGCCTGAACGGGCTGCCGTACGCTATCGCATACTGCCTCTTGTCGTTTTCATATGGCGGCGGCGTGACTGCTATGCCCTCGATAATCGCCGATAGGCTCGGCTCGCGAAACGCGACTCAGAATATCGCGTTTGCCGAGATAGGAACACTGTTGGGATCTGTAGCATCCGCGATTCTCGTCAATATTGCCTCGACTGCTCCCGCAATCGTGATTTCCGGCGTGCTTTCGATTCTGCTTGGCGCATTCTCGCTCGCGATGATTTATAAGCGAAAATAGTTGACGTTTTGGCAATTTATCTGAAGTGCTGTTTCGAAAAACCGTGAATAACAGCGTCGAATCTCGGAAAACCCAGGGCTATCGTCTCTCGGCAAGACTCGTTACGGCATCCCGATAGCCCGCCGTTGCGCCTCCAGGTATCCTGCATGCTGTTCGACGCTCGTCGTTATGAATTCGAACGTCAAATACTCCAGCGGCAGGCGGTTTATCATGTCACGAACACCCTCGCAGATGAATGGCTCGTGCTTGTCGATTTTGAACGCGCACTCAAACACTTGACCCATGCGGTCATAATATGTAGGCGCCCATTGGATGGGGTTGTCGATAAGGTACCGGTAGTAATCTCCCGTAATCGATTGCTGCAAATGCATGCCCCTGAAGTATCGCAGCAAACCAGCGCGTTCGTGCTCGTCAAGGCGTCGATTAACATAGGCGAGCCCTTCTTGCTGGCTTGCGAGGCTGAAATCCGTGTGAATCAGGTGCCCTGTATCAAACATGATGCCCTTGTTCGGATAGTCTATCGAGTCGAGGAGTAAACGCGTTTCACACGGATCGACAAGGGTGAGGCCCGGACACCAGAGGTTTTCCATCAAAAGTGCAATCGAGCCGTCCTCCTCGGCGAACACCTCGTTAAGCAGGTCGGCCGATGCGCGGATGATCTCTTCGTTTGAGCGTTTGAACTTGAAATGCGTCGATTCGGTCGTTTGCACGTCGGAAACGTGGAACACGACGTACTCGGCTCCGTAGCGATGTGCTACGCGGACGTTTTCCTTCAGCTCATCCACGAGCGTATGCGGGTTGAGGCTCCCGAATACGCTTTCGACCGTCGCTAGGTCGTCGTATTCGGCAAGTAGGCGCTCTTCGTCGCCGATCCAGAAGTCATACCAGGTAAAACGACAAGTTAGATGCACGCCTACGACCATGTCGGGCGTGATTAGGTCGTTGTCGCCGAACCACATAAGCTCCAATCCGTCGAATCCCGCGATGTGGTCCAAGAGGCTTTGGCGCGTTGGGAAACGATTGACGTCATCTGATGAGGTGGTGATGTTGACCTGAATCTTCATGGAATCGACCTTCCTGTTGCTTCGAGGCGGGATGGCGCTAAACCTCCCGTCATGGTTTCACCTTGCTACGATCGCGCGCGAAGCGGGATTCCGATACGAGCAGTATGACGAGGGGCGTTGCGCACAGCATGGCGTACGACAAAAAGAACAGGAAGCTTAACGGCGTTGCCACATTGGCGATCATCTCCGGATCAAAGAGCATGCGTGCCTGATCGAGGCTGATTCCGAAGAGGACGATTGAAAAAAGAAAGGCCAGGCCGATCGCTACCTTTCGGTCGCGCGCATCGAAACGGACGAGCGCGAACGCAGTGCGGCCGCGTAACGAAGAGCCGCGCGAGCGCATGGAGTCGGACATTTGTGCCATCCTTTCGATCGCCCAGGTGATGAGCGCCGAAACGCGGCGGACCCAATTGCGCAACCGTCGGGATACGCTCCCCTGCCCCGCACCAAGCCCGATGCTGCGCTGCGCGTTCGAAAGCCGTGTCATCTGCGCGCCTACGAGAGGTGCGCTTCGGAGTGCGACAGCGGAAAATAGAGCGAGGCGCGGGCTCACGCGACCGAAAAGGTATACGACCTTGTCGGCTGTGAAAACGTCGACGAGGCAGCGCAGCCACATGAACACGGCGCCGATTTTGAATCCAATGAGCACGCCGTATGCGAGCGACTCGAGAGTGACTGGGTTTCCCAAGTGGGTATGGGTGAGCACCGTGATGCCGAAATGGACATTAGCGGTGAATACGGCGGCGAAAACTACCGCGATGATTACGAGCGATCCGATGAAGCGGAATGCGTGTGCGCCCTCGAGCTTGACAAGGTACATCAGCGCAAAAAACCACGAGATGGCAAGGAAGACCGGATGGTCGAGGATGGCCGTCAGTATGATAACGACCGTGAAGTAGGAGGCCGCTACGAGTGGGTGGCAGGATTCTATTCCCATGTCGCCTTCCTTCCCTGTAGCCGTTAGAATCTCCCGATGAGCCATGCCTTCCCTGATCAGTCATGCCCCTTGGATGCGACTCATCAGGCAGCGGCGGCCCGTTCCTTATTGCATCCCGAAACCGTATTTGACGCTAATGCGGTGCAACTTGTCGAGTAACGGGTTCGCTACGAGGAACAGCGTTACGAACGTTGCCGCGCCATGTACGCAATTCAGAGGGAATCCTGACGCGTAGATTACGATGGCGCCATCGGGTCCCTCGGGGATGTCAACCATCGTGAAAACTGAACATGTGTCCAGGATGATACCAAGAATGCAGACGATGAAAAGAGCGCCGCCGATGCTGACTGCCAATTTCTGCTTCATGTTCAGGTTTTGGCGTGGGATGACGCCGCGATCCGCGAGCAGGCCGAACACGAAGCCCGCGAGGCCGAATGCAAACATCTGCCAAGGCGTCCACGGTCCCTGGCTGAACACGAAATTACTGACCAGCGCAGAAATCGCCCCGGCCATGAATCCAGTGCGCGCGCCGAGCGCGATGCCCGTAATCATGATGATGGCCGCCATTGGCTTGAATGCGGGCAGCCATATGAAAGCCACGCGCGAGGCCACCGCGATAGCGCACATGACCGCGAGCACGACGAGCTCGCGTGCTTGGGGGGCGCGCGACTCGAACGAAGCAAAGAATGGAATCATCGCAAATAAGATAACTAGCGCGCTGGTGAGGATATAGTTCGTGTCACCAAGCACGGTACCGACGACGAGTGTGAGGGGCGTTAGAACGAGTACGGCGATATAGATAAGCGCGGCCTTCCAGTTTCGCTTGCCACCATCTTTCACGAGCGGTGAGCTGGAAGTCGTTGCGTTATGATTTTCGTTCATCGAGTTATGCTCTTGCATGATTTGATCACATCCTCATCGGTTATGGCCTGCGGGAACAAATGGCGGCTCATGCGGTTTGCTGCAGTCGTGTAGAAGCTGTTGGCAGAAAAAAAACCGCGTGGCGTGTTCGTCGTCACGATTGATCCGTCGAAAAACATCGACACGACATCGGCATGCGAAGCGCAAAACTCGATGTCGTGCGAAACCATCACGATCGTCATTCCGTTCGTCTTGAGCTCGCTGAACACATTTGCGAGCCGTGCCTTGAAGAAACTGTCGATTCCTTTGGTCGGCTCGTCGAGCAGAAGGATCTTAGGATGCGTCATCAGGACTTTCGCAAGCGCCGCACGTTGCTGCTCGCCACCCGAGAGGTCGTAGGGATGCTCGTCGAGCAAGTGCGTGACGCCGGTAGTTTGCGCTGCTTCCATGATCGCGTCTTCCCCGCCGCCCGGTATGAACTGGAGCATTTCGGAAAGGTCTTCGCGCACGGTCTTCTTTACGAGCAGGTTCGCTGGATCTTGCGGCAGCATGGCGATCGTGCCGCGGAACTGCTCGCCGTTCTTGAAGTCCTTCGTCTTCTTGCCGAGGAGACGCACGGTGCCACGATAGGGGTTTTCGGCCCCGCAGGCGATCTTGAGCATTGTGGACTTGCCGGTGCCGTTTCCGCCGACAATCGCATGCATAGTACCGATCGCGATATCGATGTTCAGGTCGCATATCACGTCGGGCAAGTCGCGCGCGTAGCGGAACCACACGTCCTTTATTTCTATTGCGCGCTCTTCGCGATTGAGTTTTGCCCCTGGGGCCTGACTCATTCCCTGTGTCTCGTCAGTGAGTTTTGCTCCAGTAGTCTGTATCATCGGCTTTTGTCTAGCTCCGCCGTATGCGCGGGTAAGCCAGGCGCGACCTTCGCGGACGTTGAGCGGGCAGCGCTCGGATGTGCTGACGCCTCCAGAAGAGATCCCATGGGAAATCACATCGCCTGGAGCGGCTTCGCGCGTCATCCCGACGCCAGCAGGAGATGTCACGCCGTAAAAAATTCGCATCGGCGCGGGCAGTGCCGCCACCATGTCGTTGCCGGAAGCGCGCAGCTGCTCGCCGACGCTCACGGGATCGGCATCGGCGATGATGCGACCCGCTTCCATGACCACGACGCGGTCAGCTGCGGTGAACACCTCTTCGAGGCGATGTTCAGTCAAGATGACAGTCGTGCCGAGTTCGAGGTTGATTTTGCGAACAGTGTTCAGAAAATCGGCAGCAGCGATGGGGTCGAGCTGGCTCGTCGGTTCGTCGAGGATAAGCACGCTCGGTTGCATTGCCATGATTGAGGCGAGGTTGAGCAGTTGTTTTTGCCCGCCAGACAAATCGCGTACATCTTTGTGGAACCACCCTTGGATACCGAAATAGCTCGCCATCTCTGCAACGCGCAGGCGCATCGTGCGCTGGTCGCAGCCAAGGCTTTCGAGCCCGAACGCGAGCTCGTGCCACACTTTGTCGGTCACGACCTGGCTGTCGGGATTTTGCATGACAAAGCCGATTTGCGCACTCTGGTCGCGTTGCGAAACCTCATCAAGCAGCATGCCGTCGAAGCGCACTTCGCCCGACCGCTCACCGTGGGGCGTGAGCACGCTCTTGAGGTGCCTAAGCAGCGTCGTTTTACCGCATCCGCTCTTTCCGCATATGGTGACGTAGCTACCGCGCTCAGCGGATAGGCAAACATCATCGAGGACACGAACGCTCGAACCGGGATACGAGAATGTCAGATGCTCGATGTCGAAATGCGCCACGAAATGGCCTCCTTCACATTGACGTACGTTGGCAAGGCGAGCAGCGCGGCGCTTGCCGCCAAACCCGCGAAGAATACGAAATCGGTGCGCCCTTCCCTGAATGTCGGAACGAAATCAACCCAACCGGCACCGAGTGCGAGCGCAACGATTGTCAAGAGCAACAGCACCAGCATGGCGACCGTGAATACGCCGTCGCGAGCGGTGAAACGATAATGCGCAAACGACGTGCGCTTTCCCGTTCCGTAGCCGCGCGAGCGCATAGAATCGGCCGTTACAACGCCGTTCTCGAGCGCCCAGCTTGCGAGTGCCGAAACGAGCGCCGTTCCATGTGCGGCACGCTCGGAGCGCGTTCCCGATGCGGTTGACATGCCCACGCAAGCTCGTGCGGTGCTGAGCTCCTTGATCTTACGTTGGTAGTTCGGCACGAGGCGCAATACCATGGTCAACACGAGTGAAAATGCAGGGACGACGGCGCCGAACAGGTATGTGAAACGGTCGGTCGTCATCACAGCGTTATAGCCGCCGAACCACAAAAGCGCACATGCGAGCATACCGGCAATCGAGGCGCCGTAGTAGACCGCCTCGACCGTATAAGGTCGACCGAAAACCGAGAATAGTTCGGTGACGCCCATGACGTTCACAAGCGGGTTCACGAGCGTGACGACCGCCGAGAGCACGGCCAAGCCGGCGATCATCTTAAACCCGGCCCGCCCGTGGACGCTCAGGTAGTACAGAGCCGCCATCGCCACGCCGTATGCGACGAACGCAGGACGGCGCACGAGCACTGCGAGCGCAATCGCGATCACGAAGAAGCCCAGCGTGACGGCAGGGTGGAACGTGCAGAAGTTGTCGCCTTTCCTCATGAGTCCATCCCTGCTTTCACGTCGGCGCCGGCCCCTTCGCAGGAGTATACCCATTCGATGACTTGACCCGGCTCGACGGCAATCTTAGACGGACCGTAGTTCGGGAAAACCCCGTCGATTTTGAACAGCCAACCCGACTGCTGGCCGCAATCGCGCTCGTAAAGATTGCCGATTCCCTCGACATAATAGGCGTCGTAGGCCGGCGTGTAGGCGTACTCGAGTTGTACGCCAGCCTCTTCGCATACACGTTTGAGCACGTCAAACGCGGTATCGCCCTCTTCGAGCGCTGCGGTTGCGCTGCCGAGAATCACGCCATCCTCGGGAACGTATTTGCTCTTGCCCGCCTTTAGGTTATCGCGGTTTTTGAGAATCGTGTCGCAGCGAATCTCGACTGTACAGGTCTTTTGGGTCGAAGATTGGGAGGCTGCATCGGATGGCTCTGATGCGGAAACGACCGCACCCACGGCTTCGTTCGGCACCTCATTGGCGGAATCCTCCGAAACCGTGGACGACGAGGATGCGATGGCGGGCGTTTCACTTGCGATGATTTCCACCACGCCCCCCTCGCGTACGATTGCCCGGATGCCCGCAGGCAGCACGAGCGCCCCCGAGCCGCCGATTCCGAGGCGCACGCTCGAGCCTGCGCGTACATATACAGTATCGCCCGTACGGCACTCCATCCCCTCGAGGAGAGCCATGCTCAGGCCGCTGCGCTCGACGTCGGCGTTGCCCGTCACGGTTTCGACGCGGATCAAAGCAGGATTCGGTGCCGAATCCTCGTTTGGTTGCCCTGCCGCAGCCGAGGTCGGTGCGAAAAAGCCCGTTCCCCTAAACGCCTGCGCACCGAATATGCTTGCGAGCAGAAGCAGCGCGATCAAAACTGCCACTGCCACATTGCGAGTGCGCTCGGTTTTTTCCCGTTGGTTCATCGGCTTCCTTTCGAATGCGCGGGGCGTCAGGCCCCAACGCACTTGCACGTTTCTACATCTCGTAAAGCGGTGACTGGCCAGTACGGAGACGCTCGACGGCCACGAGCGCGCAGACTCCCTGGTCGCTAGCGAGAGCGTCAGCGGGATCGCCTTTCAAATGCGAAAAGCCGCCCGACGCATCCTGGAACTCGAGCAGGTTCGAAAGCGGTGAGGCGTCGTCGTGGGCGAAGCGTTCGTCAGAAGCTGGATCAATGCCGAGCGAGCAGAGCGCGATTACGACCTGGGAGGCGGTCTCGGAGCTTTCGGTGCCCTCGAAGGCGAAACCGCCGTCGGGCTCTTCGGCCGCGCTTATGAACGCCAGGCCGCGCTCGATTGCGGCGGTAGCATCGGGATGAGCTGACGCGTCGTTGTACGGCGCGAGGGCGGTCAGTGCCATCGCCGTCAGATCGACGTCGCTCGCTTCGCCAGACTTGCCCGAGAACGACCAACCGCCATCGTCGCCTTGCGAAGCGAGGACCTGCGCGAGAAGCGCGTCGCGTGCCGTTTTGGCCTCCTCGGATTCGGTATAGGCGGGCGTTGCGTCAAGTGCGATGAGGCCCCAAATCGGCCCGTTTGCCCCTTGGGCCTCGACGAAGGCCGTATCGTGAAGCTTTGCGGTCACATCGTAGCCGCCCACATTGCGCGCATCCATGCCGAGCGCCGTCAGCGCGAGCAAGCACTTAGCGTACTCAGTTGCCTTCGACGCATCGAGTTCGCCTTTCGCAGCGGCAACGCTATTCTCCATGCTTTCTGAAAAACTCGAGAGCGGAGCTGCGGTTGGGTCCTCCCCCGCACGCGCTAAGGCGAAGGCGAGCCATTCGTGCCCCGCGCCTTGTTCCACATCTTGAGATTTCGCATAAGCGAGAGCAGAATCGAGTGGAGTTGCGGTCGCATCCACGTTCTGTGATTGATGCTCAGCCGACGCCTGGTCAACCGTCTGCTGAGATGCCGAGCTCGCCTGCGCGCTTCCGCTTGGCGCTTGTGAGCTCGAACAGCCTCCTAACGTCGGTACTGCTAGCAAGGTTGCAGACAGAATCGCAGCAGCAATGCGTCGCACCATTTTATCGTTGTTCATCCCATCCTCCTTTTTCATCCAGTTGCGTTTAGGGGACGCGACCCATCTGTTATGCTCCCGGAGCGAAACGCATCGGATCTCCGTTAATGCCAGAACCAGAAGCAAAGGACTCCTCAAGTTCGCGTTTGCGCTTGTGGACTGAGTAGCCCCAGAAGATCATATAGGCCAATCCAAGGCCTGCGAGCACGAAAAACGGTCGCGACCAGGGTGGAAGCTCGGCTATCGCCTCTGCGACCTGGGCAATGGTGGAAGGCTCTCCCGCATTGCGCGTCGACACGATATCGAACGGATCTGCGCCGGTATCCAAGTCGGAGTTCGAGCTTGTTGCGTCTACGCTTGGGCTACTCGAATTGCCCGAACCAACGCCCGACTTCTGGCTTTCTGTGCTGGTTTTCTTCGAATCGGCATTTGTATTATCTTTGTTCTCGGTTTTATTGCTTGCGCTGGCATCCGATTTCGCCACGTTGTTCGATGACGAAGTGCCCGCCGATCCAGAAAAGCCACCATGGCTTGCAATCCCAGCGCTCGAACTCGAACTCGATTGCGTTGCAGAAACAGTGCTCGACGACGAAGCGAACGTGTTTTGCTGCGACGTTTGCGATCCCACCTTACCGGAGCCGCTCGCTGAGCCTTCTGGAACGTCCGATAGCGACCCGCTATCATTGCTGCCCGAACTGGAATGTCCGTTTGAGTTTACATTTGGCTGATCGTTGGAATTAGTCTTTGTGCCATCCGCCTTGGGAGCAGGAATCGGAATCTCTATCATATTGCTTACGTTGCCCTCTGAATCTGCACCTACAACGTATAGGACGTATTCGCCCGATGCTAGTCCCGTAAGCATGACGTTTGTCGTTCCCTCACGCATCTCGATCCCTTTGCCCGAAGTGCTGATTGTCGGCATGGCGGAACCTTTTGGAACAACTTCGTAGAAATAGCTTCCGAATTCGGTAGAACTGAACACGGCCGAGGCTCTCGCCGTTGTGAGCCTGCTTGCCGTAACCTTTTTGAGAACTGGAGGCGTCGTATCGCGAATCGAAAGCTTCACGAAATAGTCGGTCGCAGTGCCGTCTTCAGCCACGACATGCACTCTCACCTGTGCCATGAACATGTTTTTCGCAAAATACACGGCCCAATACGGATGCCCGCGGGCGACCTTGCCCGCAATCGTCTCGTCCTTCGCCACCGTGCTGCCGAGCACGCCGCCGACGGCATACATCGTGACCGTCGATTTTGGATCGGCGGCAACCGGCCAGACGTAGAGGTGCGTCCGTTGCCCGTTGTAAACGGATTCGTAGCGTGTGGTGCCGGTCGCGAATCTCGGGGAGACGCTCTGCCGCTCCGCATTCCATTTGTCCGAGCTCGAAACGTAGAGGCCCTTGAGATGCGAATCGCTGCTACGCTTGCTCTCCAAACTGATTTCGCGTGTCGCTTGCTGCTCGTCGGCAATGATTCGCTCCGTCATTTCTACGTGGTTTTCGCATGTAGCCTTAATCGTATAGCGGTTTCCCGAGACAAGCGAAGCGGTGCGTTTGTCTTTGTTGGTGGTGACGTTTAATTTCTCGCCGAGCTCGTCTGAAATCTCGACAGTCGCATTGGAAGGATTGATGGAAATGACGAGGTCGAACGTTTTCCACGCTGCGATCGGCACGCGCGTGGGAGTAGGTGAAACGTTATCGTTGTCGTCAGTAGTCCAAATCCATGCGACGTGCGCATCTGGTCCGATGCCGGTCAGGTCGATGCGCACGCTCCCTTTCGAAATGGCCGCAATGCCGCTGCCCTGCGTCGAGCTACCCTGCGGAGGCGCAGCTGGCGTTGGGTCGTCGGGCCCGCTCAAAACCCATGCGACGCTGCCACCCTCGTTCGTCTCGAACAGCACTGCTGCGTTCTCTGCCGAGAACCTGTGCCCGATCGCGTTTTCGACCTTAGGCGCGTAAGTATCGCGTCGCCGTAACGTCACCTGGTACGTCTGTTTTGTCGTTCCATCGCCCGCTGTCACGACGATGTCGACGACGGCGCTTTCTACCTCCTTGTCGAAGTAGACCGCATAACGCACGCGGCCGCCGCTCCCTTGCTCGCCGGTATACGCGTTGACTTTCGAGACGCCAGTTCCGCCGATGACCTCGACGTTCGAATAGGCGCTTGTTGGCACAGCCCACAGATTCACGTACTTCTGTTCATCAGCGCATTTCTCAGTTGCGTATTTGAGCGTTCCCGGTTCGAACTCGGGCGAAAGCCCCAAACGGCCTTCCAAATCTTTGACACTGTTCGACGTGCTGCACAACAGTTCCTTGAGTGTCGCTTCCGATTCGCGCGGTTGGCAGACGAGCTGGTAGGTACGCGATTTGCCTCGATAACTCACGAGGATATCGAATGTGGTGGCCTGATTGCCGTCAGCAAGCTTGACCGTCATGCCCTGTGTATAGGGCTTGCCGTTGACGCTAACCTGCCGACCTGCCGGGATATCAAGGTCGAGCAGGGCGCTTTTTGCGTTCTCATCGACTTGAATGAGGTAGCGCATTCGTCCCTTGCTGTACTCGGCGTCCCATATGGCCTCCCCGGTATCGGGCGCAAGCTCGATTCCGTTAAGGTAAGCATCGTTGGCCGTGACTGCGAACATGTAGCCCGAATCGTTCTTGTAGTACAGCGTGCCCTCCGAATCAGCGCAGATGGGGCTGATGCAATACTGCTGCTGGGCTGCATCGGGCTTCCACAGCATCACGATTTCGCCAGACGTCCGATCAGGCTCGTCGGCTATCATCGCGATGCCGCCCGGATAGGCGTTATAGGTGAAATACAAATACACACGACCGTCAGCTTCGCCATCGTCATCGTAGTCCACTCCTGTGTAGGCGGTCGAAGCAAGGGCAGCCGCCTGGGGGTAGCCCGGTACGGGAACTTTGTAGGCGATTGAGAAATCCTCGGTCGTGGTGTTTACGATGGCTATGCAGTGACCGCCATTAGGGTCGAATTGGCCGCCGTTGCCGCATACGCCTACGTAGGCGCGTCTGTTGTAAACGACCGGGCCTGCCGTTGCAGAGCCTTCGAGTTCAATCGCGCGCACATCGCCGAAAGTTCCGTCTGCATTCATCTGCACCCGGTACAGGTAGCCGAGCTTAGTCGCGAAGTAAATGTAACCATGGTCGTAGACGATCGATGTGCGGATATCGCCCTGGATATCATCGATACGGTCTATTTCCTCCCCGGTGCGAGGTGCGACCGAGAACAGCGCCGCAGTGTTGGTATCCTCGCCTTCATCGGAGCCGTCATCGCTTCCAAAGACGGCATACGAAGAGTCCTCGCTTACGTAGGCGCCCGCCCAATAGAAGCCTCCCGTACGCGACCAGCGCCATGATACCCTCTTGACCTCGTCTCCGCGCGCCGGGTCCTCGTCGGTGACCGACATGCAAAGGTATTCGCCCGGCTTGGTCTCGGAATTCCACGTTCCTGTGTAGATGTAGCCCGATCGGTAGGTGATAGGACAGAGCGTCTGGCCGCCGACCTCCTCGCTCACCCACAGCGATTCCATCGTTGTTGCCGAAATCGCCTGCACACGCCCGCTACCCACCTGCACGAACAACATGCCTTCGGCATACGTCATCGCGTTGAGCGCGTATGCCACGTCACCAGCGAGCTCTTCGGAAACGCCGAGCACTTCACCAGTCGTCTTATCGACCTTGTAGACGTACTTGCCCGCAGCCGTGAACAGATATCCGTCGCCCACGAGCGGCGGCGACATGGATGAGTTGTAGTCGCCTCCGACCATGATTTGCCACTTGAGCGACGTGGAATCGGCGGAATCGGGCGTGGTGGCAGCCGTCAGGCCGTTGTTCTCATAGCTGTTGCGGTAGTTCCACCACTCTACTGCGGTCAGCGGCGGATGTAGCGTTGAGGCGCCGTCGAGCGCAACGTGAACTTTAAGCCCGTCTTCGGCGACGAAGGAGCCTTTTTGCCCAATGCAGCCATAGCGCGTGACCACGTAGGAGTACTCACGGTGAGCGAAGACGCCGTCGAACGTGCGGCCTTTCCCATCTGACGAGCTCACGCGCGCACCGTTGCGATCGTACACGCACACAATGCAGTCATCTGGATCGGTCGAAAACGTCACGCTGATCGGAAGCAGCCGTTCGACGTGAACGACGTAGAGCCCGCTCGACGTATACGTAAGGCTCGCATAGTCGGGATCGTCGTACACGTCATCACAGCTGAGCGTCACACGAACACTTTGAATAGGCTTGAGGCCGAGATCAAGCACAAGCTTGCCGTCTTCTGTGGGTTTCCCGTCGACGAGTACGTCGGCGTTTTCAAGACCGTCATAGGGTACGGCGTTAAACAGGAGGTTTGTTACCGTATTGGGTACGCTTACGTCGTATTCGTGCACACTTCGCAAAAACGTCTGCTCGAGCAGCTCGTCCTCGTTTCCGAATTCCTTTACCGATAGCGATTTGAGCTGCAAATCGCGCAGAACCACGATTGCATAGCGCTCGACATCGGCGCTGGTGCCGACTTCGACTTTGTAGACCGCGCGCTTGGTCCCTGCTGCAAACGTGAGCGCCCCGAGCGATTTTCGATCGATATGGTCGGGCTTGGAGGCGGGAAGCGTAATCGAGTGACTCTTCCCGTCGAGGCCCCAAGCCGAGACCTTGATGCGCGACCTATCGGGCGCACTGTCGGAAAGAATTGCCGCTAGGTAGAACGAGTTGGATGTCTGCTGGTTCGAGTACGTTACGGTATAGACCGTGGCGTTGAAGTCCTCATCGAGGTCCTCTGCGCGCGTCAGCGGATAGTTGCCTGTGACCGAACCCGACGAGTTCGGGTAGACCATCAAATCGTCGAGGAAGCGGCCTTTCGAGCGCTCCGTGAACTCGATTTCGATGGCAAGTTCATCGTCGGTGGCTATGAAATCCCCTTTCACGCTGCGCCAGCCCTCGGCGATCGCTGTGTACGTATAGCGGCTTCCTACAAAAAGGCCGCTGAAGTGCAACGAGTTGTCTTCGTCGGGCACAACCCCCTTGCCGTCTTCGTCGAAGAGCTTTACGGAAAAGGTTGCAGGATCAAAGTCGCTTGCCGAGCCGCCGCCTGCGCCCGTCTCATCGCCTGCGAGCACGAAGCGCGCGCTTGTTTCAGCGTTCATGGGAACAATGCGCTCGCCCGCGACGAGGTTGCCGTCAGATGCGAATGCTGGGCTCTCGAACAGGGGTGCGGGCAGCGCAATGCATGACACCGCGAGTGCGATTGCCAATGCCACCCATATTCCTCTGCACATCTGACTCGTCTTCATCGTTTTGACCTTTCGTCAAACCAATCGCTATCCTATTTGGAAAGCCGTCGGTCTAACCGTTGTTCGTTCCAACTCAAGCTCCTCAGTATTTGTCGTCGTCGTCGAATAACTGAAAGTGCAAGCGCACCACATCCCCGTCAGGCGGGTAATAGCTATTCATGCCTGTGCTCATTTTTTCGTCATTGACAAAGTAAATCCAGCCCGATCCGCCTGTAAAATCAAACTCTCCGAGAGTATCCTGGTGATGATCGTTTAACGAGCCGTCTTGCTCTATCTTCGTGAGCAAGTTTTCTGAAATCTCCCAACCGTCGGTGATGCCGGCTCGCTTGATGTAAGACAAATAACCGCCATCGAGTTTGAATTCGAATCCGTATTGCGGCAAGACTCGCTCGAGTACCTCAGGGAGTGCTTCTCCTTCGTAGACATCGACCGGGGTTGGCTCGATTAGCGTTCCGATTCCGATCGTATTCGCCTCGAGCGTGAACATGATCGTGCCCACAGGGGTAGGCTCTGCGTTTTCTACGCTATACGAGACCGTTGCGCCGGTATCGAGTTGCGTGCCGCCAGCGGGTTCTTGTTCGATAACGGTGCCCTCGTCGGGTCCATTCGGAGTCAGTCCGGCTGCAATGATAGCCGCAACGGCGTCGGCAACGCTCATTCCGATTACGTTGGGTACAGAGCATTGGGTTGGAAGTTCGAATTCTGGCGCGGCTTCGACATCGAAGTAGACCGTTTCGCCAGGGTAAAGCATCGTGTGCGCCTCGGGTTGCTGGCTGATAACGGTACCCTCATCGGGGCCGTCGGGAATAAGGCCGAATTCGGTTAGTACCGCTTTTGCATCTGACGCGCTCAACCCTAAAATGTTGGGCATTTCGACTTTGCCGTCGTTTTGGTACGGTTCCTCTGGTTCCTCTGGCACGTTCTGGTTCGGTTCGCCTGGTTCGTTCTGGCTCGGCTCTACCGGTTCGTTCTCGCTCGGCTCGCCCGCTTGGACAAAGTATTCGACAACGCTACCGCGAAGGATTTCGGCTCCCGCAGCGGGATCCTGATCGACAACGATGCCCTCAGCGTCTCCCTTGGGAATCAGGGCAGCGTTTTCAATTACCTGCCTGGCCTCGGCTGCGTCCAACCCGAAGACGTCGGGCACTTTGACTTTATCATCTTCAACAAAGAATTCGACCAAGCTAGCGCGATCGACCTCGGTGCCAGCAGCTGGAATCTGGCTTGAGACAGTACCCTCATTAGGCCCATCTGGAACTAAGTCAGCTAGTTCGATTAGATGCTTTGCTTCAGCCGCGCTCTTGCCGACGACGTCGGGTACCATGACCGGCTCGCTTTCCCCGTCGGGGTTGTCGCCACCGTTGTTGTGAACAGGATTGTCGTTTTCGAAATCAACCGAAACATCTTCGTTCACGGACGTATCGAGCTCGATCGTTTCTTGTTGCTCCTTGGGTTCGGGCGGCAGCTCGACCGTGACTTCATCTTTCGGCTTCTCTTTTGAAGGCCCGTCATCGGTTGGTGCATTGTAACCGTTGCCCGTCCATGCGACCGTCGAAGCAGTTGCGTTGTACGTCTTCGCGAGGTTTTCGGGTACGGCATTCTGCGCCGACGCCACGGCGCCTGCAAACGCGCTGCATAGCACTATTGCCACCAAGCATGCAAGCAGGCCAGGCTTGTTTTCCCGCAGCAGCTTGGCTGCCGCATGCAAAATCCCACCTGGCTTACGCTTGCTTTCGTGGCGTATGGTGCCCGTTTGCTTCATTATTCCCTCATTCGATTCGAAGGCAAACCGTGTACGTTTTCGATTATTCGAAAACAGACCGCGCTTCCTTTCACAGTAGTCGTTCGATGTACTTCATTATCCACCGGGCGTGATAGCCCTCGACTTGCCTAACCTCCTCGGCAAAGGCTTCCGCGACGTCAGCGACGTCGTTGCGCTCCTCTCGCGAAACGCCCATGCCAGAAAACGCAGCTTTTCGCCCGCACGCCTGGGCACGCTTCCAGTCGCTTGCAACCTGCGCGCCGTAGGCGGACTCGACCGCGGCTGCAAGGCCGCGTGCGTCGCCGGGCGCAATCTGCGGGAAGCGATAGCGTGCGAGTTCGGCCATCCACGCGGCCATGCTGCGCGTGGCCGCTGCGTCGTCGGGATCGGAAAACGCGAGGTTTCGGCGGTGCTTGGCAACGAGCCTGCGCACAAGCGCCACGATGAAAAACACAAGCGCGAAAACATCAAACGCGATGATTATAGTCAGAATAGCGAAACCGAGGCTTTCCAACGCTTTGCGCAAAAACTCTGCAACGCTGGATTGCTCCTGGGGCTGAAGTTGCGTCAGCTCGTCGGGCGGGGTCTCGTTGCGCGATGTGCCATTCGCCTGGATACCGCTTGACCAGTCCGGTTGCGGCATGGTGCCACGCATCTTGGGGACCGTTTCGATGGGTACCCAACCTGCTCCGTCGACGTACATTTCAGCCCAGGCATGGCCGTTGGCTGCGGGTATTTCTACCGTAACCGTCCCGCTGGCATTCACGGCATTCGTACCGTTTTGCGCCGCCTTCACGTTATCGGGCGTCACCACATAGCCTTCGACGTAGCGCGCGGGAATCCCGTAATGGCGAAGCATCACTACCGCAGCCGTCGCGTATTGCGCGCTCCAACCGCGTTTTTCTCCGCCGAGGAAGTCGCCGAGCACGTCGGTTCCCCCCGCGCGTACGTAGCCTTCGTCGTAGGTCGCATTCTTATTGAGCCAGGCAACTACCTTTTGAGCTGCGGCCGAGTAGTCGATGTGCGATCCTTGCGAAACGCCCGCCTCACCAATCACCGCTGACACCATCGCTTCGTCGACGTCGCTGTTTTCCGTGTAATTGTCGTAGACGAACGCGTTGTAGTTGCTCTCGGATTTCCAGTAGACGCCGCCGTCGTCGTGGGCGATCCATGAGAGTGCCGCTATATCTGGATATGCCACATCGAGGCCCCATTGCGCAGTGAAAGCATAATCGCGCAGGCCGAATAACCCTCTCGGAGCCGCAGCCTCGTCCGCATGGTCCTTGAGCGGAGGCGCACTTTCGATGAGGCTGCTCGACGTTACGGATGCCTGCGTTCTCGATTCGCTATAGGTGCTTGCGGGGCTGCCTGATGGCAAAACGATGCCGTACGGAAGGTAGAGCCATTCGGATGACGCCGCGCGATTGGTAATCGTAACCTTCTGCGGAACGCCAACGAGCCGCTTCTTGCTCGCCTTGAGCTGACGCGCCGCCTCGTCGTTTTCGAGCGAGGCAGCAAGTGCCGCACTCAACTGGTTCGTAGGATTGAAGCCATCGGCATGCAGCCACCAGAAGAGCCCGTCTGCATCGTGATAGTCGGACTCGTCGAGTTGTTGCCAACCGGAAGAGTCGCGCCGCGCACCCACGAAGCCGCGAAGGTAGGCCGGTTCGGGATTTTGGCAGACGAGCTCAAGCGCGACGGTGTCATCTGCCCGCCATGCGCCAAGGTTTTGGAAACTTCCGTCCGTGAGCGCGTTGCAGCCTGACCCATACCGGGCGATATGTACGGCACCCCCTGCCGTCGAGCGTGCCAACTGCAGGTCGGGAGGCTGGCGCCATATATTCGCGGGGGCCGCAAACGAAAGCGCACCAAGCGCGATAGCCGCAAGCGCGAGCGCGCAGGCGGCATTGATGGTGCGCCCCATTCCGACCTTGGTTCTGGCAAGGGCGCCATGCTCGCGCGGAGTTGCCAACCCGATTGCAAGCGCGCTTCCCGAGATGACGGCCCCTACCGCTCCTGCTGGGAGCTTCCAGCCATCGATACCGCATACGAAAAGCCAGAACGGCAAAAGCGCAAGAATCCAAAACGCAGTGCGTGCGCTCATGAGCGCAGCGATGAGCGCTCCGATCCACGGCGTCACTAGCAGCAGGAATTGCGCGGCGCTCGCGTCGCGCAAGGTCTCGTCGGCGAGCGCGAGCTCGGGAATACGCCAGTCAGAAGCATCGGCGAGGCGCGAGGCGAAACACGTCCAGAGCGCACGGGCGCCCTCGAGCGCCCCCGCGCCGCCACCGTCGAGTAGGACGGCCAAAACCGCCGCCGCGAACACGACCGCGCATGCGATGAGCGGCCCTTTGGGGTGCAGGCCGCCCGCTGCGACCACGAGCGCGCCTGCGAGGGCCGACGCCGCGACGACTGGAACGCTCACATCGAGAGCGAGCACTCCTGCAAGTCCCGTGACGACGCCTGCCGCGATTGCGCATGCCGCGATCGCTCGCGCAACCGCGTACGTGACGCGCCCAGCCAGCCCGCCTTCTGCGTCCTGCACATGCGCGCTCAGCGCAGATATTGTCGTTTCGTTCGTCATAGCCTCACCGAACTGAGCCAAAAGGGATATAACCCCTTCAAGCCAACCCCATTGTTTTCATTCCGCGCATCACAGCTCAACTCCAGCCAAGTCGCTTTGCCAGCTCCCGGGCGCGAAGCGCACCTCGCAATAACCGTCCATCATGGCGAGCGTGGAGGGCTCGTCAGAGCAACGCAGCACGGTCACCGACCCGCCGCCTTGCGAAAGCATCGTGGCTTCGGCGCCCATCGCGCCTGCGGTCAAGTAGACGACGTGGGCCCAGATCTCGTCCTCTCGCGACTCAAGTGCCGGACGCACCGATTCGGGCGCGCCCTCGACGCGCGGCGCAGCCAGGAGCATGCCAATTGCCTCCCAAAGCGCAGGTCGAGATGAGACGTTGCGCTTGACGACGACGCCTGAGGACTGGTTGACGAATACAACTTCGAAGGCGACGCTTTCCTCGAGCAGCGACGACATGAGCGCGGCTGCAACCTCCATCTGGGCATCAGCCCAGGATGGGTTCAGCGTGCCCTCATCCCAGGCAGTCTCAACGAGAATCGCCAGCGTGCTGAAAATGGGAAAACCCGACTCGCGCACCATCGTCGAGCCGACTTTTCCCGAGAGTTTCCAGTGTATGCGGCGCACTGAGTCGCCGGCTACGTACTCGCGCACAGCGAACGTTTCGCCCGGATCGTCGCCTGGGCGGCTCGGCGAATATGTGAACGACTCGATGTCGTAGGCGCGCGCCCCGCTGCGTTCGGTGCCAAGCGGCAAGGCGGCAGGCGGAACGGCCACCTGTGCCGAAGCGTTGAGTTCTCGACGACGACGCACGACGCCCAGAAGATCTAGCGCCCAGGCGCCATTGCAGGCCGTGACGATTGACCCGCAATGTGGGCTTTGGATGGCAAAAGGAACGCGCGCCTTCCCGCGCGGAGGCAAGGCCGCCTCGATTGCGAGATTGAACGATTCGCCCGTGAGCGGGTTCTTCACGTCTACGGGCACTTGAGCGCGCATGACGGGTAACGATGAGCCGTTGCTCAAGCTCAGAGCGCATGCGAGCTCGTCGCCTTTCGCCGCGCGGTCGGGTAACTCTATGCTCGCCTTGAGCCGAGCGCCCGACAACATCCCAAGCACGCCAGATCCGACCGCGACCGTGATACTCGACGCAAGGAGTGCCGGCGCCGTCCAAGACGCGACGGCCACCAGCATGCACGAGCAGAATGCCAGCCATACACCGAGCGTTACGCGTGTCGGCCACACCCG
>CADBQL010000083.1 GCA_902796815.1 uncultured Coriobacteriaceae bacterium
CGAGTTCGAGAACCATCTGCTTCACATGAGGACGATGGGCATGCTCATGAGCGATTTCAAAAGCCATGCCTATTCGTACCGCGATACTGCGATTGCGATTTTCCACGATGCTGACGAGTCTTTTGAAGACTTTGTCAAACATCTGCAGAAATGCAGCCAAGCCCTCAAGCGCGTCATCGTCGTGAGCAATCGATTCAACGATTTTTCGCAGCTCAAGATTTACTATGAACAAAACGTCTTCGTGCACGAGAGCGTCGAAGCCACGCTCGACTTGGCCCCGCGCGTAATTTCATGCGACAGCGTTTTCCCGCGCCTGCTAGCCAAGCGCTGCCAAGGCGCGTTGCCGAGTTGCTACGAGGCAGACGTGCTGCACTCATACGACAAGGCCAACGGGACAAACTACTGCATGACGCTGCTCACTTACCTCAAACACGAGCGCAACGCCGTAGCGACCGCCAATGCTCTTTACGTCCACCGTAACACGCTTCGCAACCACCTGGCGAAGATCACCGAAATCACCGGCTCGGACTTCCAAGACGCTGATGCGCGGTTTCACCTGGTAATATCGCTCAACACTCTGCTTAACGAATGAGTCTTGCCCCTGGGGCGTGACTCACTCATTACCCAGTTCACCGCCGCACGCGTCCAGTGGACGCGTGTCCTCCCGGGTGCCACGCAGCGGGACGGCTCCGAACCCGCAGATGAATCACGCCCCTGGGGCACGACTCATTCATTCCGGCGGCTATTTCACTACATATTTGACGACTAAATTGCTTAATGACAAAAAACGCGACTTTATGTCATCCATAAAGAAAGCCGCCCTGCATGAGCAGGGCGGCTCGATTTCAAGCGATATGGAGCTTGGGTTATGCCATCAGCTCGGCAGCCTTCTCGGCAGCAGCGCCAGCGTCAGCCGTGTAGGCGTCAGCACCGATCTCGTCAGCGAATTCCTGGGTAACAGGAGCGCCACCGATCATGATCTTAACGTTGTCGCGCAGGCCAGCATCAGAGATAGCCTTGATGGTCGCGTCAAGAGCAGGCATGGTGGTGGTCAGAAGAGCAGACAGGGCAACGACCTTGCACTGCGGATGGCTGTTGAGGTAATCAACGAACGCCTCAGGAGCAACGTCGACGCCGAGGTCGTCAACCTCGATGCCCTTGCCCTCGATCATCATGCGAACGAGGTTCTTGCCGATGTCATGCATGTCGCCCTGGACGGTGCCGATGACGGCGTAGCCAACCGGCTCGGTGCCGCCAGCAGCCATGGCCGGCTTCAGAACGTCGGTAGCAGCGGTCATAGCGCGAGCTGCAACCAGCATCTCGGGAACGAAGCACTCACCGCGGGAGAAGCGCTCACCGATGATGCCCATAGCACCGATCATGGAGTCCAGAATCTCCTGGGGATTCATGCCCTCATCCAGAGCTGCCTGTACGAGCGGACCAGTTTCCTTGCGCTTACCCTTGATAATTTTCTCTTGGAGTTCCTCAAGATTCGCCATGATGCTCCCCTTTCTTGTATGCCGACTTGAGCTACATGGAATCACAGGTCATAAAATATCTTTATTGCCACGTTACGTCAAGACCCAAATTTAGGCTTTCACCTTAGTCCATAAAATTTTCTTATCACGCTAATTTTTCGGAATATCATTCGTGGACTTATGTTTTCGCCCGCGCTCAAAACAAGTTATTTCACGACGACGGTGATAACCCAGTCGCGCAGGATTTCCATGACGCCAGTTGCGCCGTATACGTGGCGACCTTCGACGAGATCGCACGTGAGCTCGCCTGTTGCGCCACGTCGGCGCGCCTCGGCCATCGCCTGTGCGCGAGCTTGTTCACGCGCATTGGCCAATGCTTCGTCTACTTTTTCGTAAACTTCGCTTTTATCGAGTCCGCGAACCTGATACCCCCTGATAACGCCATCGGATCCGCGCAAGGGGTTTACGCGGACCTGCTGCTCAACCGTAACGCGCGATACGGCAGCGCCAATAGCATTGGCAACTTCAGCATGTTCGGGAACTGCAAGAGGCATATCGAGCGCATGGCCGACCTCGCCGACGAACACGTGCGTCGGCGCGCCGACGCCCACGAGCGTAGCGGTGCCGTTGAATGCCACGCCGAACGGTTTCGCCGCTTCGTCAAGACGCTCGCTCCATGTTGCGCGCAGAATCGCCTTCATCTGATCGTCAAGCCCGCACGGCTTGCCCGGCCAGAATCTATCTTGTGCGAAGGCGCCGACAACCTGCCCATACAGGCGGAACTGCGCTAAATCGTATATTTCTCGCGCGAGATTCATGATTTCGGACTCATCGTTTGCCGCTTCGGCATCGCGGTACGACTTGAGCAGACATTGCGCGCCAAGACGCGATGCTTCCACATCGAAATCCCCAAAATCGCCGAGCAGATGCATGGCATCAGTAGGCGTCATCCCGCAACGCATAACAATGCCCGCATCTTCCAAACGCTCGATCTTCAAACCCATGATGTCCATGCGCGGATCAAAGAGCTGCACGGGACCGTCTCTCAGCAGGTCGATCAAACGCTGTTCGGACTTGGTAAAACGCGCTATATCGCCTGGATCACGCAGAAGGTATACGAGCTCGTAGCGCGAATAGAAATCCACGTGCACTTTGTCTAGGTAAGACTGCAGGTCAACTTTAATCTGCGGCCAGCGGTCGGCCGCGATGCACAAAGGAGTGACTTTGCGCGTACCAAGTTCTAGGCGGCTGTTCTTGGTATAGCGCACTACCGTGTCGCCACCGAGCGCAATCGTGTCGATGTACACGCCTTCGACCTGGGTCTTCCATCCGCCGATGTAGATGCCTTCCGTGCGGTTCGGCCTTCCGCCATGCACGATCGAAATATCGGAAGTCGTCCCACCGATATCCACGATGAGGCATTCGGAAGATCCGCTGAGTGCCTGCGCGCCCGTGACAGAGGCAGCTGGGCCCGAAAGAATCGTTTCGACTGGACGTGTGCGCGCGAGCTCCTGCGACATGAGCGTCCCGTCGCTGCGCACAATAGAAATGGGAATCGAAAGCCCACGATCGGCAAACGCCTTCTCGATAGCATCCAGAAAATCGCCGATTACCGGTACGAGACGAGCGTTGAGCAGCGCTGTCGCACCGCGACCGATGACGTTGGGCTCGGCGGCGACTGTCGTCGCCTCGACCACGATTTTCCCAAAACGCTTACGAAGAAACTCGGCACCGCTCTGCTCGACGATTGAGCCGTTGTTCAACGCATACAAACTCGCAATCCCGAACGAATCAGCCTCTTCGAAAAACGCACGGTTCTGCTGGTAAAGCTCCTCCCAATCGGGAATGGTCACCTCGCTGCCATCGTAGGAGCCTTCGAATGGAGTCGTGAGGACATCGGCGTAAGGAATGCCAAATTTTCCCTTTGCATCCACGCGATGCAATACCTCGTCAGTCGAGCCCACGATGATGAGCTTGGCGCG
>CADBQL010000084.1 GCA_902796815.1 uncultured Coriobacteriaceae bacterium
CCCGTGCACCACAAAACGTGACACGATCTCAATCCATTTGCGCTTCGCGAAAAAATTTCCAAAAAAGTTGTAACGGCTCACGCAATGGCGGGTATTACCCATCGACTCGAGACGGAAGGCATGATTTCGAGGGGCATCGCCGAACGGGCGGTGTCGCAAGGACAGCAAGGAAGGTGGCAACATGAACGCAAAGAATCAGACAGGGTCAGCTCCGACGATCGGCACGGCAAGGAAAGGCATCCATCTCATTTGGGCTCTTCTCGCAGCAACGCTCGTCGCATTGCTCTGCACGTCCGCGGCGGGGCAAGCAACAAAGGCCTACGCGGCAGACAGCTCGAACCTCAAAGCGGGAACAATCTCTCTTCAGGCTCAAGCTGGCAACCCGTATGGCGGAGGCTATTCGAACTGCACGTGGACCGCTTGGCAGCTCGCCTACGAGCGCGCAGGCGCAGCACTTCCCGGCTGGGGAAACGCCGGACAATGGTATGACAACGCTGCACGTTCCGGCTATTCGGTCGGCACGGCACCCCGCGGAAAGTCGATTGCGGTGTGGACCGATTCGGGATACGGCCACGTGGGATACGTTACCGAAATCAGAGGCGACCAGATGTATGTCTGCGAAGGCGGCTACAACGGTAGCTACCATGAAGGCTGGCTCAACATCTACGCAAAGCGGAATTACGGCACCCAATCCCTTCGCGGCTTCATCTACCTCGGTGGCAACGGCGTACGGTCTGGATATCTGAACCTCGGCACGAGCTTCAGGGCTACTATTGCACGCCGCGACATCAACATGCCCGTCATCCACAACGGCAGCAACATCGTGCTCGGATACGCGTCGACGGCTCAGACCCAGTGGAACTTTAGCCGTCAAAGCGATGGCTCCTACTTCATCACCTCTGTTTACGACGGAAAAGCCATCGACGTTGCAGGCGCAGGCACCACCAACGGCGTAAACGTCGGCCCGTACACGAAGTTCGCAGCCCAGAACAACGCCCAGCAGTGGTTCATCTACGCGAACGCCGGCGGCTACCTTCTTGCCCCGAAGTGCGCACCGCACATGGCGATGGACTGCTCTTGGGATGGCAGGAGCGCTGGAACGAACATCCAGATTTACGTCCAGGATGGAACCCCGGCCCAGGTCTTCTCGATCAACAAGGTTGCAACGCCTGCTCCCGCCAAAAAGCCCGCCGCGAAGAAGGCGAATCCCCTTAATGCCAAAGCTGCCGCTAGCGTCCTAACTGTCAAGTACAGCAAGGTAAAGAAGAGCAACCAGAGCATCAGCAAGTCCAAAGCATTCAAGGTGTCGGGCGCCCAGGGTACGGTAACGTTTGCCAAATCCAGCGGAAACGCGAAGATTACCATAAGCAAGACCGGCACCGTGACCGTGAAGAAAGGCCTGAAGAAAGGAACGTATACGGTCAAGGTGAAAGTGACCGCCGCCGGAAATGCGAAGTACAAATCTGCGAGCAAGACGGTTTCCATCAAGGTGAGGGTCAAGTAAGCAGATTCGGAAATGCCTCTTGACGAGCTGGCCGGGATTACCTGGCCAGCTCCAGCAGATTGGAGGCTGCGCACCGATTCCGCCCGGGCAGCTGCACCAGATTGGGGGGTTCGCACCGATTTCGCCCTGGCGGATGCGGCAAATTGGAGGGTTCGCATTGATTTCGGGGGTTTTCGCGCTCCCCGTTTCGGCAAATCACGGGGTGCGCACTGATTAACCCCCGATTTGCGATACGGCCGAAACGATAACCCCAGCTCAGGAACGTGCGGGCTTTTCCGAAAAAGTGCGAACCCCCCGATTTGCCGCACCCGCGGCTCGAAAAAGTGCGATTTCAATGCGGACCCCCCCGATTTGCCGAGCAGGCGTGTGACTTCAACCCGAATCCTCCGATTTGCAGCAAGGAGCGCCAAGGTCAGCACGCCTCTCAATTCCATATCCCTGCATCCTGGCAAATAACCACCTGCAAGTACGGTGTCTAGGCATAACCGATGTGAGCGAACCGCGGGCGGACGGCAGTTTGATTACCGGTTAGAATGGCACTACGTCAGAACTGCAGCTTGTGCACGTATCGCGTCTTCAGAGTTTGATTGCCGGTCAGGATGACACTGCGCCAAAACAAAGAACAGCCGGCATTTTCCATTTGTTCGGTTTGATTGCCGGTCAGGATGACACTGCACCAAAACATCGCCAAACAAGTAATCAACTGTCATCGAGTTTGATTGCCGGTCAGGATGACACTGCACCAAGACCGATACTTGCAGAAGCTACTAAATATGTCTAGAATTCTAGCCAACTAGGAATTCGTGACATGGAGGATGATCATGGCCATAACGATCGGGCTCGCAGAGGCCAAGAACAACTTCTCGCGCGTTACTGCCGAGGTCAATCGGACCGGACGTCCAGTGACGGTAATGAAGAACAACAAGCCGTGGGTGACGATCAACCCGGCGGCTACGCAGAGCGGCGCGGACCGCGACGCCGTCGACGTGGCGATCGACTTCATGGACGAGTACGCCGACGTGTTCGAGGAGCTCGCCAAATGACGTAGTTCATCGAGCAAGTCAACAAGGAGACCGCGCTTGCGATTCACTCGGCGGCAATCGCCAGATTCGGCGGGCTCGACGGCGTGCGCGACGATGGGCTATTGGAATCGGCGCTCGCCCAGCCGTTTCAAACGTTCGGCGGCGAAGAGCTCTATCCTACTCTCGCTCAGAAGGCTGCACGCTACGCCTACGGCATCGCGTCGAACCATCCCTTCGCCGACGGCAACAAGCGCACAGCACCGCCATCATGGGCACATTCCTGCGCATGAACGGATGCTGCTTCAAGCCGAGGCATGACAGGTTGCTTGCAACCATGCTGGGCGTGGCTGATGGGAGCATTTCGTTTGAGCAGCTTGCAGAATGGCTTGAATTGCAGATTGCCGAATAAAACATATTCTAAACATCGCCCCGACCGATAAGGCAATCACGAGCAAACAATCCGACCGACAGTTCTTTGCCGCCACTTTCGTGAGGCCGACAATCGCCTCCAAGCATCGATTGCGTACCTTGCGCATGCGATTGAGCGTCGCTGCTATAGCGGGCCGGAGAACCCGCATTGATACGAGCTAGACAGTTGCAGCGAATCGGAGGGTCCGCACCGATTCCGCCCGGGTGGCTGCAGCGGATTGGGAGGTCCGCACTTTTCCGCGCCGGGTGGCTGCGGCAGATCGGGGGGTCCGCACCGATTTCCGAGTTTTTTGCGCCCCCGCTGCGGCAGATCGGGGGGTGCTCACTGATTAACCCCCGATTTGCGATACGACCGAAACGATAACCCCAGCTCAGGGACGTGCGGGCTTTTCCGAAAAAGTGCGAACCCTCCGATTTGCCGCACCGGCGGCTCGAAAAAGTGCGATTTCAATGCGAACCCCCTGATTCACTGCATCGGGATGGCGATTCCAATGCGAAACCCCCGGTTCGCCGCGTCGGGATGGCGATCTCAATGCGAAGCCCCCGATTCGCCACGACGGAGACGCGACCCGATGCGGGCCCCGATTCGCTGCAGCGAGCACGCGGGTCGTCGCGAAAACCCGATTCGTCGCAGCTAGGGCATGACTGAGCGCTAACCTCGGGTTGCCCAAACACGCGTTCACCGCAGAAAAAAGAAAGGCCCCGAAAGGTCTTTCTCGCTCACACGGCTATGCCTGGTAAGAACTACTTGCTGGCCTGAGCTTTGATGTTGTTGGCAATCCAGAGCATCAAGGCGCCCATGATGAGCGAGGCGATAAGCGAGGTATTATTGGCGAGCTCGCCACTAACGGCCACTATTATGACGCCGATGAAGCTTATGATGATTCCGATTATCGCCAAAACCCATACTGGCATGATTTTCTGGCTGTCGTTCGCGGCGCGAATGCCGAGTACGCCCGTGACCAGCTCCAAAACGGAGGCTAGAAGTATCACGATACCCATGATGCTCACGAATGCCCCACCTTCTCCTTGGTTGATGCCCAAATTCTTGAGAGGTGCTGTCGCATCCCCAAGATCGACTCCGCTGAGCATCGCGCCTCTCGTGATCGTCAAATAAGCTGCAAGTATGCCTAGGACGGCGATGACGATGTTGATGATAGAAAGTACAAACAGCACTTTTTGGCTTCCACTGCGTGCCATTTTTTGCTCCAATCTTTGAGTCGCAAGCGGTATCGTCCGCAACGACCCTACTGTAATGCTTCATTGCTCGATATTCAAATGCAGTGTAGTACTGCGCTTTGAAGCAATTGATGAGGGCGCGATTTTTTAGCCAGTCTTTTGAGTATGCGATATCGTATATCTTGCCGTATTTGGATGGCCAGCTGAATGGCTCCGAGTAGGCAAGCGAGAAAGCTGGACAACACCGCAGATGAAAAACGAGAAAGGTCGGTAGCCATGGAGCACATGACACGACGGAGATTCGTTGAGCTCGCAACCATCGCCGCAGGAGGTCTTGC
>CADBQL010000085.1 GCA_902796815.1 uncultured Coriobacteriaceae bacterium
GTCAGGCCAGCCGAGGATTCCAATGCGGCGATGATCGCCATGAGGTCGCTCCATGCGGAGGGATGGAGACGGGCCTGTTTCACGTCGGCGACCTCCGTTGGTTTCAGAAGCCGCGTTTTGCCATGTCCGCTCTCAAGCACACCCGCATGCACAAGCCCTTCGAGTGACGCCCCGCGAGCATTGCGGATGGTCTCGGCAGAACCGAAATCGCCTTGCGTGAATCCGAATTGTTCGTACCATGTCAAACAGAAGCGCGTTTCGTTGTCGAACTCTTCGCCACTTTCGCCCATGAGCGCGTCCAGCTGTTCGTTGATAATGCCGAGTGCCGTATGCACTGTCATAGACCGACCGTCCGATTCTATGACCTGCGCATACTTCGAGAAAGCTGCCATGCCGGGACCGATGGAAGCCTGCGCCATATCTACGGGTGCGATTGCACCACGTTGCAGGTCCTTAACCCCTTCGCGCAGCATTCGCCGCAGCTCGCGTAAGAACTCTGGGCGAGTTGCAATTGGAGCATCATCTGAACGCTTGCGGCATACGAGAACAATCGAAGATGCAAGAGCGTTCGCTCCTAATCCAATTACCCGATTCGACATCTCTGTTCTCATAGGCCAAGTTCCTGTGATTTGCAAGTTGGCATCCATGAGAGCCTGTAACATTGTTTCCCAACCGGAGGACGTTCTTCCGTCTGCCGTATCCTCAGATTGCTTATACGCGTAATACACCGTCATTGGATAGTCGTTCGACGAGGCTAAGCCCAACCTCCGAAACGTCTCGCGCATGCCATTCTCAAAAAACTGTTTCGCCTCTTCAGCTCCACCATCAAATCGATACGGCGTCGCAACAAGCTCTTCGTTCTTTGGCGTAAGCATTGTCGAATAGATATCAGGAAAAACGGACTTGATGCTCTGACGTAACCACACATAAAAATAATCAGATAAGTCTGAATAGCCAATGTTGTCGTAATACGGCGGATCGGTGGAAATCAAGAGATTGCTTAACCCATCAGTTTGCGCAGCATCGCGCTGAACTGCATCACATAGCGGTTTTGCTGGGAAGTTAACTATTGCATCAACAATCTGTCCTTTCATGCTCTCGAAAGACCCAGATGATGAAGCAAGTGGATTTGCCTCGGCATAATCCCAAGACATTGGAATAGCCTGTCTCGAGAAGGTGCTTCGTATCGTTTCGTATTTTGTTCCGTTATCCCAACTGCAGATGGTTGAGTTTCTGTCGGTCATCTTGTCTATGATGAATGCCAGGTATACGGAGACGGCTTCCGCATAAGCTTTCGCGCCGCGTCCGCCATCATTAAGTCCGATGCCGTCATCTTCAAAGCCCGAACCTATTGCATCTCGCTCAATTTCAGCGCGAATCGTTTGAATGTATTCGGTTAGCGTTGTTAACGAGAAGAGCTGCCTATTTGTGTATAGCCCAGCAAAATGGGTAATTCCATAGTTTGGCGTCTTGAAATCACGCGGGTTCTTTGTAATTGCCGATCGCTTCAGGACTGAATCGCAGATTGGAACGCTTTTGATCGCATTCAAACTCACATTATCCGGCTTCGAATACCATCTACTGTTTCCAAAAGGACTATCTGATACTACGCACATCAATTTCGCACCAAGGCCACTATCTCTCCCTTGATGCCGTATGTAATCGAGCGTTAAAGGAGATCCGCAGTATAGGCATCTTCCGCCTTTTCTGCCAATAGTTTCCTGCTCAACACTGGTGAAATCTCTCCATCCTGCTCGTTCGCTTCGTATTTCGTATTGAATCTCTCCGTTGTGCATAACGGGTTCAATATACGTACGACCTCCCTTTTTCTTTGCAAGCCAAAAAGACCTAATGAGCGGGGTCTCGTGTTTACAAGCAGGATTTGGACACGGTACTGTTCGAGCCCAGATGTAGGCTATTGGCGTAGCGGTACGTTTATCGTTTCCGTTAGTTACTGTGACGTTCGGATAGTACTCCCTGAGTTTTTCTTTGGCCATCATCAAGACTCTGTCCGCATAATATGAGACATCATCACCAAGCCCCGTTGCTCGCTCCCAGCTCATCCCGAGCGCCGTTGTATAACCTGGATGCACTGGCGGTTTTCCGCAAAACCGAGCAGGTATGTCAATCATCGCTCGATTGAGCGTTACTGGAATTGGATTCAAGTCGGCAGCATGCGATACAAGACCCAGACGCTGAGCTTCAAGCGGTAGCGCGCCTCCGCCGGCAAAGGGGTCGAGGAATTCGGGGAGTTTGCCATCAGGTGCGTACTTCACCATTTCGGTGTATGCCTGCTCGTAAAGCACGCGGTCGTTTATGTTATCCCAATCGGCAAGGGCTCGAATTATCCCATGGAGCCGTTCCCGCTCCTTATCTTGCTCTTCCTCTGTCGGAAACAATTCGGGGTGCTCCGCCGGATCGTCTACCATGCTGGCGAAGATGACGCAGCGTGCGGCGGCAAGCGGCCGGCGTGCCCACCAGAGGTGGAGCGTCGACGGATGTCCCTTGCGCAGCGACTTTTCGCGCACGGCCTGCTTGTTTATCTCGTCAAGCGGGATCGAGGTCTCTATTAGCTTCTTCTTGTACATACACCGTCCTTGATGAAATATGTCGCCACATCGTTGGCGTTCTCGATTAGTCTAGCGATGTTGAGCGGGTACATGCTCATCATCTCGTTGTATACGTCTCCGAAATCGGCGTGCACGTAGCTGGTCTCGACGCCGTCATCGGCGGGCCGCGATATTGCGACGATGTAGTTGTGCGGGTTGCCCATAGCCTTGCAGACCTCGTTGCGCGTGAGTATCACGGTGTCGGCATCGGCTGCAACGCCTTTCGACTCGATGAAGAGCAGGTCCTCTATGCCATCTTCGCGCATCACGCGCGACTCGACGTCCCATCCGCAGTTCTCCCGCGATACGTCCAGCGGGACGTGCCCAGCGGCACGCTCTATGCACATCACGGCGTCCATGCCGCGCTCCTCGGAGATCTTCTTCGCCTCGAAGTCGGCAATCGTCTGCTGCGCGTTGCGGGATACCCAGGCGGCCGGTATGACGATGGCGCTCGCGACGAGCTGGAGCGGCTTTGGCCGGATGCTCTTCTGGTTTGCGAGTTGGGCGAGGCGTATCTCCTTGCGGCTCACCAAATCCTTCACCTCGCGCTTGCGGTTGTCGGCCTGTAGCCGCGCACCTTCCTTGCCCTCCTGCGCCTTCGTCGCCCAAACCTGCTGGTCCCTGCTCGCTCGGATTATTGCGGTGTCGAGCCGTTTCTCGACGGCGGCGGCGATTCGGTCGATATCGCCCACGCGCTTGCCCGATGCGCTTTTCACGTCTGCCGCGACGAGGTCCTGCATCACCTGGCCGAGGGCTGCCTCCTCGGCAACAGGAGCCGCATCGACCGCCACCCGCTTTATGTCGTTCTCCAGAGCCTTCAGCATGTCCTCGTCGGGTTCGTGGTAGTCGATGTAGGGAGCTTGTCGGATGACAGCCGGCTCGTGGCCTTCCTCGACCTCGACGTAATAGAGCTTCCGGTCGACTTCGATACCGGCTCCGTCGCATATGGAAAGCGAGAATGCGAACATGATGCGTGGCGTGAGCGTGCGGTTGCCGCTGTCGATGAGCACGGTGCCGCTCGCAAGCGTCCCGTCGTGCTTGGCTAGCGATTCCTCCACTGCGGCATCGAGCAGCGGGTGTCCCACGCAAACCAGGTCCGTTTTCCCAGGATCGGAGACGCTCTCCTTGTCGAACGCGAGCGACTGGTAGCTGCTCGGCAGGGGTCGCCTCGCGCCGTTCGAGCTCTTCACTGCCAGTGCAAGCGGCACGCGCCTGAGCCGGAACGTGCCGTCCCCGTTGCTCACGAGCTTCGCCCCGAAGTCCGCAAGCGCGCGGTCGATGAAGCTCTTGATGTAGTAGGGCTGCAGCCGCATGGCGTTCGCCCGCTCTATGTCGGCGCGCACGCGCGTCAGGTCGTCCACGCCGAGCGTGTCGGTCGCGAGCACGTCGCGCTTCATGATCTCCTTTAGCTTCTTGGTGTCGAGAGCCGAGTCGATGACGGTGTCCAGGTACGCCTGTCTCTCGGGCGTCTGGTCTTCGAGTATCGCCTCCCATAGTAGGTCCTTCAGAGGCTTGTCGTCGTAGGTTATCTGTCCCAGGACGTCGAACACCTTGCCCTGCAGCGTCTCCTTCTCCTGGTCGAGCTTCTTGAACAGCCGCTGCCACACCTCGCCTTCGCGGGTGCCGTCGGCTACGAGGTTGTACATGTAGCACGTGTGCTTCTGGCCGATGCGGTGGATACGCCCAAACCGCTGCTCGATACGGTTGGGGTTCCACGGCAGGTCGTAGTTGATCAGCAGGTGCGCCGTCTGCAGGTTGATGCCCTCACCGGCCGCATCGGTTGCAACGAGGACGCAAACGTCTGGGTTCTGCTTGAAGTCGGCCTCCACTTGTCGCCTCTGGTCGCGATTCATGCCGCCCCGAATGGCTCGAAGCCGTCCGTGCGAACCCAGGTAGTCGGAAAGCTTTCCCTCCAGGTACTCCATCGTGTCGGTGAACTCGGTGAAGATGATCAGCTTTTCTCGATTTCCCTCTGCGTCCCTCATCGCCGGACTTTCGAGCAGGGCCAGAAGCTCGCGCCATTTCCGGTCGTCGTTCGCGTTCAGGACGCGCTGGGCTTCCGCCTCAAGCTCGCGCAGCTCTTCGATCTCGGCCTCTAGCTCCTCGAGCGTCTCGGCGGCCGTGGCGGCGTCCAGCACGATGAGGTTGTCCTGGGCGCTCTCGTAATCGTCGTCGTCCCATTCGTCCCAGTTGGGTCCATCCGGATCGTAATGCCCTCCGGGCATGGTGTAGGTGCCGTGTTCGCGCACCTCCGTGGCACGCTCTTCCAGGCGGGTGCGCCTGCGCTTCAGCGAACGGTAAGCCGCCATGGGCGAAGACGCAAGCCGACGTTGCAGCGACGTCAGGGCGAACCCGACCGCGTTACGCTTATCCTTGCTCACTATGGCGAGCGCCCGGTTGAATCCCACGCGGACGTACTCGGTCACATGTTCGTAGAGCTCGTCCTCCGCAGGCGAAAGCCCGTAGGAAGCCGTCCTGGCCTCGCGCACGGGGAATAGCGGCTTGCCCTCA
>CADBQL010000086.1 GCA_902796815.1 uncultured Coriobacteriaceae bacterium
GCCATGTAGATGGCCCTGCGCCCAAGACGGTGTTCTTAACGCCCTGTGGTCGACGTTTGGATGACGCGCTTGCATGTGAGCTCGCTCAAGAGGAGCGGTTGCTTTTCATCTGCGGCCATTACGAAGGCATAGACGAACGAGCCTATGAGCTAGCCGATTATCAAATTTCGCTTGGCGATTACGTGCTCACGAGCGGTGAGCTTGCGTCCATGGTGGTCATAGACGCGGTAGTGCGAAAGATTGAAGGCGTGCTCGGTGCCGAAGGGGGAGCTCTTGACGAGAGCTTTGCTGATGGTTTGCTTGAGTTTCCCCAATACACGCGCCCAGCAAACTTCATGGGACGAGAAGTGCCCTCTGTTCTTCTCTCGGGCGATCACGGCGCAGTCGAACGTTGGCGCGCTGAGCAGAGTCTTGAGCGCACGAAGCGTTTGCGTCCCGATTTGCTTGCGTGAGAAGCTAAGTTGCTTGCGAGGGGCATTTGTGCGAAGAAGGCTAGCAACGAACGTTGTTTGCCTCTTGCAATAAAACGCTGACTCGTCGTGTTTATTTGTAAAGTTTAGCAATCTGGGAGTGACGACTTACGAGCGCGGTATCATATGACGTTGCGGCAAATACCGCAACGCGACAGAGCACAGTTGATGGAAGAGCAGGTAGTTACATGGATTCTGGCCAGCATGCCACAGAGCAGCGATCGAGCATGGCCGGGACTATTTTGAGCCTCGTTATAATGGTCGCGGTGGTCGCGCTGTTAACGGTAGGATTGCGCATGTTCATTTTTGTCCCGTACGAAATCCCCTCTGGCTCGATGGAAGAAACCATCATGCCGGGAAACATGGTTTTTTCCGAAAAGGTAAGCTACTATATGCACCCTCCCAAACGCGGCGATATCGTCACGTTCGCCGATCCGGAAGTGGTCGGCCGTACGCTTATCAAGCGCGTTATAGCCACCGAAGGGCAGACAGTCGATCTTATCGATGGTCATGTTTACGTCGATGGCGTGCAGCTTGACGAGCCATATGTGAATGGGAAGGAGTCTTACCCGTTGAGTAGAACCTCTCCGAACGCAGACGTGACGTTTCCCTATACCGTTCCAGAAGGTTGCGTTTGGGTAATGGGAGACAATCGAACGGCCTCGCAGGACTCGCGCTATTTCGGGGCCGTCAAAACAAGTTCGATAACCGGGCGTGCGGCCATCGTGTATTGGCCTGTGACCGACATCGGAGTACTTTCATAGGGTTATGGTATTGCAGAGTATAAGGAGATGAAATCTATGCCGAATAACGATGCGCCAACGTTCCAAGACGTCATCATGAACTTGGAACGCTATTGGGCGGATCAGGGCTGCGTTGTGTTGCAGCCATATGACAACGAAGTGGGCGCAGGGACGTTTCACACCGCAACGACCTTGCGTTCTCTCGGGCCTGACGTGTGGCGCACCGCCTACGTGCAGCCCTCGCGCCGTCCGACCGACGGACGCTACGGCGAAAATCCCAACCGCCTTCAGCACTATTATCAGTATCAGGTACTGCTCAAGCCCTCTCCGGACAACGTGCAGCAGCTCTACCTCGACAGCCTTACCGCTATTGGCATCAACATCGCCGAGCATGACGTTCGTTTCGTCGAGGACGACTGGGAGTCCCCGACGCTTGGCGCCTGGGGCCTCGGCTGGGAAGTTTGGATTGACGGCATGGAGGTCACCCAGTTCACGTACTTCCAGCAAATGGGCGGGTTCGAATGCGACCCGGTGCCGGCTGAGCTGACCTATGGCCTCGAGCGTTTGACGATGTACATCCAAGGCGTCGATTCGGTTTACGACATCATCTGGTCGCGCGGCGCCGATGGCACCGTGTTCACCTATGGCGACGTATACCTCGAGAACGAGCGCGAGCACTCAACGTACAACTTCGAGGTGGCCGACACTGATTTCCTGTTTGGCGAATTCGACCGCTACGAAAAGGAGTGCCTGAGCATTCTCGAGCGCGGTCTTCCGCTGCCGGCTTATGACTACGTGCTCAAGTGCAGCCATTCCTTCAATCTGCTCGACGCGCGTGGCGTCATTTCGGCAACCGAGCGCATGGGCTACATTCTGCGCGTTCGCACTATCGCAAAAGCATGTGCCGCGAGCTATCTCGAGCACGTGGTTGGCATCAGTATGTCGGATGAGGGAAAGGAGGCCAAAGATGGCGAATAAGACTCTGGCCTTTGAAATCGGCACCGAGGAGATGCCGGCGTTCGATCTGCATGCCACGACGACGAAGCTCGGCGGCCTCGCGTCATCCGCGCTCGACGGTGCAAAGATTCCCCACGGAGATATCACGGTTTACACGACCCCGCGTCGCCTTATTGTCATCGTTGCCGCCGTGCCCGAAGCGACCGAAGCATCGGTTGAGGAGTTTCGCGGTCCTGCTGCGAAAATAGCATTCGATGCCGATGGGCAGCCCACGAAGGCTGCTATTGGATTCGCGCGCGGTAAGGGCGTCTCGCCCGATTCGCTCGAGCGTCGCGATGAGAACGGCGTTGAATACGTCTACGCTGTAAAAGAAACGCCCTCGGTTGACGTAGCGAGCTTGCTGCCCGATCTTCTCGGCAACCTTATCACTTCCATTTCGTGGCCGAAATCACAGCGTTGGGGTAGTCGTCGTGAGCAGTTTAGCCGCCCGGTACGTTGGCTTTTCGCCATGCTCGGCGACGTTGTCGTGCCGGTGGAGTTCGCTGGTCTAACCGCCTCGAACAAGACCTTCGGACACCGTTTCCTGGCGCCCGGTCCGTTCGAGGTTGCGTCTGCCGACGAGCTTATCGACGTCATCCGTGCGAATTACGTGGTTCCGAGCGAAGCAGAGCGCGAGGCCTCCATTCGCGAGCAGGTCAAGGCCATCGAGGCCGAAACTGGCCTTGTAGCTGAGCTTCCTGCCAAGACGATGGAAGAGGTTGTGAACCTCACCGAGTATCCGACCGTCATGGTCGGTCAATTCGACGAGCTGTTTTTGGCTGTGCCCAAGGAGATCACGGTCGACGCCATGCTCGTGCACCAGCGTTACTTCCCGCTGTTTAATGCTGACGGCTCACTCACGAACAAGTTCCTGATCACGTCAAACGGCAACCCCGAGTTCCGCGACAATATCGTCGACGGCAACCAGCGCGTCGTGGCTGCGCGTCTCTACGATGCCAAGTTTTTCTACGACGAAGATTTGAAGCAGCCGCTCGAGGCCTATGTTGAAAAACTCGGCGAAGTCGTGTTCCAGGAATCACTTGGCACGACCCGCGCCAAGGCCGACCGTATCGTGGAGCTCTCGGGTGTGCTTGCAGCAGATGCAGGCCTTGATGGGCAGGACCTCGCCGACGCGAAACGCGCAGCGCTTCTATGCAAGGCCGACCTTGTGACTGGAGCTGTCGTCGAGTTCACGAGCGTACAAGGCATTATGGGCCGCTACTATGCGAAAGCTGCTGGCGAGACTGACCAGGTTGCCGAAGCGATCGCCGATCATTATCGTCCGCGTTTCGCAGGTGACGAGCCGCCCGCTTCCATGGTGGGAAAGGTTGTCGCGACGGCAGACAAGCTCGACACCATATGCGGCCTCTTCGCTGTGGGGCAGGGCCCGACTGGTTCGTCCGACCCGTTTGCGCTGCGCCGCTCGGCCATCGGCATCCTTGCGATGCTCGAAGCCGGCTTGAGCATTTCGCTCATCGATGCCATCGATGCGTCGCTTGACATCTATGCGAAGGGTGGTTTGGAATTCGATCGCGATGCAATTCGCGCCGAAGTCATCGATTTCTTCGTCACGCGTACGCGCGTCATGCTGCGCGATGGCGGCTGCGAGGCAGATACGATTGAGGCCGTGCTCGCGACAGACGTTATCGAGCCGATGGTGATTTCGGCTCGCGCCCGTGCGCTCGAAAGCGCTCGCGCCAACGACAAGGAAACCTTCGATGATCTGGCTACCGCGTACGCACGTGCGAACAACCTGCGCGACGCGGAAGTTGGAACGCAGATCGATGACGCCTTGCTCGGCGATGATGGAAAAGCCCTCGCCGACGCAATCGCGAAAGCCGATGCAAGCGTCGCGGATGCACTTGCGGTTGACGACTACGCTGCCGCACTCGCAGACCTTGCTGCTTTGCGTGGGCCAATTGACGATTTCTTCACCAATGTCATGGTAATGGACGAAGATGAGGCCGTGCGCGCGAACAACATGAAGCTTCTAAACAGCTTCGTATCGGTTTTCGCCAATGTTGCCGATTTCGGAAAGATGGCCAAGTCGAAGTAAACCGCGACGAGCACGAGCGCGTGGAGCAAGCATTGCGCGCTCGTGCACTCGAGGTCGGGAGTTCATCTCAATGGGCGGAGAGTCTGGCCCTCCGCCCATTCGGAAAGGGGATAAAGATGGAATCCGCTGATCAGAGCAACGTTTCAGTTGAGGTGCAGACACTGCGCACGTGGATTGGAGAGTGCAAGCCGGGACGCATGGTCTTTTTTGGAGGGGCTGGCGTGTCGACGGAAAGTGGCATTCCTGACTTTCGCAGCCCTGATGGACTCTATGCCCAAAAATACGGTGACGTACCGCCAGAGGAAATGATTTCACGTACGTTCTTCGACCGCAATCCCCAGATGTTCTACGAGTTTTATTTCGATCGCATGATTGCTCGCGATGCATTGCCCAACCGCGCACATCGCAAACTCGCCGAGCTTGAAGCGCAGGGCACGCTTTCGGCTGTGGTGACGCAGAACATCGACGGGCTTCATCAGCTTGCGGGAAGTAAGACGGTTTGGGAGCTGCATGGCAGTGTGCTGCGCAATTATTGCATGGGATGCGGTGCTGCCTATGATCTTGATGCAATAACGGAGCTACATGAGCAGGCAAGCGATGGCGTTCCCCGCTGTCCGAAGTGCGGCCAAATCGTCAAACCCGATGTCGTGCTTTATGAAGAAGGCCTCGATTCGCATGTGCTCGAAGAGTCGATTAAGGCGATTCGACGTGCCGATTTGCTCGTGATTGCGGGTACTTCACTGGCAGTGTATCCTGCTGCTGGGCTCATCGATTACTTCCAGGGCGACCACGTGGCCATCGTGAACCTTGCGCCGACACCGCGCGACCGCTTTGCCAACCTGTGTGTCGCGGGAAAGGTCGGAGAGGTCTTCGATTTCTAAATAGGTTCTTGCAGAATCCTTTTCCAATGCCTCATAGGTGGGTGTGGCGCATTTATCGAATCGATGGTTCGCTATGCGATCCCGGTGCGCTATTGAACGTTATTGCTCCCATGA
>CADBQL010000087.1 GCA_902796815.1 uncultured Coriobacteriaceae bacterium
CGCCCTGGATCGATCCTTCTGTCGCAGAACCCGTTTTTACAACATACCCAGCCAAAACATATTTGGGATCTGGACCGTTATTTCCACCTTCGAGCCTTCCCGAAACCTGGGAAACATCGACATTGCCCTGGAAGAGCACCGCTTCCACGGCCCAACGATCTGAATAGCTATCGTTTGCAGGACTTCCATTGTTGAGCAACCACTGATTGTTTTCAATGGTATACGATCCAGCGCCCGAACCCCAGCTTGCAGAGTTGAACCCGGGAACCTTGTAGTACCGGTGTTGACCGGAGCTCGAAACGCCATGCACGATCAACGTTGCAGCTGTGCTTGAACCCGTATCGCTGCCAGCATACGAAACGTCAACTTGCAGCTTCTTTATATAGTCTTCCTTGAGCTTGATGACATTCGGTTCGGAAGTATCGATCTCGTAGCCGTCGAACTGGTCAAGACCTTTATACGAATCGAATGACCACTTGGGAGGCTGCGTACTCCAGTCGGCCGAGATCATATTGTATTCAACTTGAGGCTGATTGCCGCTCTTAAGAAGACGAGGGCCTCGCATGGTATGTATTGCCGGGTTATACGTAACGGTGCCGCCATTGTTAGGAACCGTAAACGTATCTCCGAGAGTCGCCGTCAAGCCATTATTGTTGACTTGCACCAAATCGTATCCAACGACATATCCGTTCGAATCTGTGATGTAACGGAAAAGATACAAATTCTCGCTATACGGTTTGGGGATTTGATTTCCAGCACGATTGTAGAACTCGACTCGCCAATTCTCCTGCGCATCCGTCACGTCAATCACATACGTCGCGCCGTTGACCATCTCGACCGTGAGGGTTTCTTCGGACTGGAAGGGCGCGAGGCTCGTGAGCTTCCAGTCGCCGTCAGCTTGTTCAACCTTGACGAGTTTGGGATCGCTAAACGTCACGGCCTTGACTTTGGCAACATCGGCGTCGATGCCCACAGCCTGGAACAGGGCGCTTAGCATGATTTCGCTTTCACCAGCGATGCTGAAGGTAAAGCCATCGTACGTGAAATCGACCGTGTAGCTGAACGCATAGACCGAGAAGCTATCGGTCGTCAGCTTGATGACGTTTTGGCCCCGAGCAGTAAGGTCCGCATCTGCAACCTTGTCGACGACAACGTCGTCGGCGGCAATCTGCGTAGACTCGTAAGTGGTATCAGTCTTTGCAGCGTCAACCAGCGGCAAATGCGTGACCTCAACATCGGCGGCCTTTTCGGCGCCGATTTGCTCGGACAGCTGATTCTGCAAGAACTCGAACTTAACGGTCACGGCGCCTTCGGCAGGCTGGAGCTCAACCGTTTTCCCAGTCTCGGGATCGACCGTCAAAAACGCCACATCGTAAAGAAGGGTGTTTTGCGGATTGTAGACATCCGCATCCGGTGCAGCGCCGGCATTGTCGTTAAGGGCCTGCATGTAAGCGTCGTAGTTGTACTGCATGCTCTGGTCGGTGACGGGGGTCACGAAAAGCTCGGCGTCGTCGGGAATCGCGTCGGCCTGCTCGAGGACGGCGGTAACCTTGACGGAATCATCACTATATATATAGGTACGTTTCGTAGCGGGTTTTTGGGCCTCGTCGGAGGGCTTGGGTTCTTCGGTCGTGAGTTCAGCTTCAGGTTCGGTAGGCTCGGCGGGCTCGGCAGCTTCGAGGGCATTGGGGTCGATCGCTTCTTCGGTAGCTGCATCTTCGGTCGCAAATTCGCCGGCAGTAATTGCGCCGGGATCGTCGGCTGCGGTGGTCAGCCCAACTTCGTCGGCAGTATCACCTACGACGTCATTAACCTGCTCATCGACCGCAGCTTCCACATCGTTTGACGCAATAGTGCCATCGGACGCGACAGCTTCGGTGTCGACAGGAGTTTCTTCGGAAACTGCCGCATCGTCAACAGCAACCTCAGAATCGGCGGGGGTTTCCTCGGCAACCTCTTCGGAAACGACTTCGGGTTCAGCTTCAACAGCTTCCTCGGATTCGGCCGCGCCATCTGTCACGCTGTCGTCCTGAGCAGAAGACTCTTCGGTTGCGGGCGCAGGCTCGGGTTCGGTCGCGACATCGAGCACAGTTGTGCCCCCATCCGCGACAGTCACCTCCTGCGTGGCAACCTTCGTTGTCACGTCACTTTGAGCCGTCGTCTCATCACCTTGATAATCAGATTGCTGAGCAGCATAGCTCACCGGCGTCTGGAGAAAAACAAGCGATAGCGCCGTAATGATCGAAACGGCGTTATGCGCAAGTTTTCTTGTCCGATTGCTGAACCTCGGCTTCCCCATTGTGGACCCCCTATTTCACGAACCGCATATGAGGACATAATTCCCCATACTTAAATGGACATTTTATGCGTTTTGGGATCTTATTTTGTGATGTACTAGTTTTTTGCCAAACCCGTTAAATCCATTTCGGCAATTCATCAGGGGTGATGACTACAACATGTCGCGTATATCTCTTATGTAAACGCTATATAGAGTAGAAAAACTAAGCGTTCGAAGCGGGCAGCAAACGCGACTCAAAGCAATAGTCGAATATAAAAAGTCATCAATCGGAAAAGGCGGAACGACACGAGCCCGCACAGAGCTGTCGTGTAACTCTGCGCGGGCTCGCCAGCCAAGCAAAACGTCAAGACAAATCGTCAATTCGCGTTATCAGAAACCCAGCATAGAGCAACGATTACGCAGGGTCTTCACCGTTGAGAATGCGCTCGGCGTCTTCATCGGAAAGCTCATAGCCATAGAATTCCTTATAGAAATCCTTCGTAACTTGGGCCATGTCGACGTCTTCGAACTTATCGGGATTGAGCTTCTTGGCCGCCCACAACACTTGTAGCGCCTCCTCGCCCGAATAGCGGTCCCAAGCGAACACGCCGCTCGGATTCGCATAGACAGCGCCGTTTTTCACGGCGGTAATGCCGCTCCAAGCTTCATCGGCCATTAGGTCTTTCACTGCCTGAGCAGCACCGGAGCCGATGATGATGACCTCGGGATCAGCTGCAACAATGTCTTCCATCGTCACTTCGATCATATTGCCCTCAGCCGTAAGTGCATTCACACCACCAGCGAGCTTAATCCACTCGTCCACGATGTTGTTCAAACCGTCAACCGTGGTAAACGCGCTCGGATTGACAATATGGAGCACCTTGACCTTATCGGCATCATCGACGTCTTTCATGCGATCGGCCACGAGTTTGATGTTCTCGTCGAGCAGCGCTTCCCACTCGGTGGCGATATCCACAGCGTCCTCGCCCAATATTTCAGCCGTAAGCTTTACGTCGTTGCGCAAGCCCTCGTAGTCCTGGAACATCACGTTCACCGTGGTCAAACCCTGGCTGCGCGCCGAATCGGTCACGTCGGGATCGGACGCGAACACGACGTCAGGCTCGAGATTCAAAGCCTCTTCGTAGTTCACCTCGCCGGCACCGGTTCCCACAACGAGCGCTGCAACATCAGCAATCTGGGGAAATACAACATTAGCCCACGGGCGCTTCTTGAAGTTTTCGGTTGTTCCCACGAGCTTGGGGCCGGCTCCGAGCATGAGCACGATCTGGTTGTGCGCATGCCAAAGATCGGCAATTTTTTCGATCTTCACCGGCACGTCGACCGTATCGCCGCGCAAGTCGGTAATGGTCACCGTTTCGCCAGCAGGCGCAGCAGCAGATGCGGAAGAGCCTGCCCCCTCGCTTGCAGCGCTCGCTTCGGCTGATGAACTCGCCGAGGCTGATGCTGCAGAACCCGAACCTGAACCACCTGCGCAGCCCGCAAGGCCCGCGAGCGCCGCTACAGCCGCGGCTCCGGTTCCGACCGAAATGAACGTCCTTCTGGAAATGCTTGTTTTCGACATCATGCTTCCCTTTCTCCCCTGCATGGTACTGTCGCGAACGCAATAGCCCACCCTATCGACCATTGCGCTCGGCCAATATGAAAATTGTTCTTCATTTTGGCACCTACTATATTAATATATAATTCATATAGTAGGACAATTCGAAATCGCAGTCTTTTGCATAACGTCGATTAGTTTTCGAATAATCCCAAAACTTGCAAGTCAGTAAGAGCTTGGACAATCGAAGCCTGTGAAAAACGACCGAACATCCAACCCTCCTGAGACAAGCAAACCCGTTACCATTAACGGCAAACGGCAAGCGCCTCTGTCGTTCATTTTGATCGCCTGTGGCATCGTCGTCATGGCACTCGCCATCGCATCACTGTGCATCGGGCGCTACGGCGTCGACATTCAGACGACTTTCGCAATTTTGACCAGCCATTTCGTCCAAGGCGAACCCACGTGGACGACAAACGACTACAACGTTATCATGAACATCCGCTTGCCTCGCGTATGCGCCGCATTCCTTGTTGGAGCGGCGTTAGCGCTTTCGGGCGCATCCTATCAGGGAGTTTTCCAAAATCCGCTCGTATCGCCCGATATCCTGGGCGTTTCGTACGGCGCGTGCGTTGGGGCGGCGCTTTCGATTCTCCTCTACATGAACACATGGCAAACGCAAATCTTCGCATTCGTCGGAGGGTTGATTACGGTGTTTATCACCGTTTCGATCCCCAAGCTCATGCATCGGCATTCGAATGTGGTCATGGTGCTTTCGGGCGTCATCGTAGGCGGGTTCATGTCTTCCATCCTCGGCCTGATGAAGTACGTTGCCGACCCTGACACGCAGCTTGCTGAAATCACCTATTGGCAACTCGGCTCGATTGCGAAAGTCAATTTCGAGACGCTGCGCTATACGGCGCCAGTCATGTTCTTAGCAGCAGCCCTACTCGTGGCGATGCGCTGGCGGCTCAACTTGATTTCGCTTGGCGAAGAGGAAGCCCGCGCGCTCGGAGTTGACCTCAAGCGCGAGCGAAACGTCATCATCGTCGCAGCGACGGTGCTCACCGCTTGCGCCGTTTCACTTGCAGGAACGATCGGGTGGGTCGGCCTTATCATCCCGCACGTCACGCGTCGCATCGTCGGCTCCGACAACAAGCGGCTTATTCCGACGGTCATCTTGGTGGCAGCTGCGTTTATGATGGTTGTGGACCTGCTCGCACGCAACATTTCGGGATTCGAAATACCCCTCGGAGTCCTCACCGGCCTCATCGGTGCGCCGATTTTTGGATACATCCTGGTCAAGCAGAGGAACGTGGACTAATGGCGGCATTACTCGAAGTCCAGGATCTGGCATTTAGGTACTCTCGTGATTCCGACGTCTTTTCGGGTGTGACGTTTTCGGTAGAGCCTGGCGAAGTATTCACGCTGCTCGGTCCGAACGGTGCCGGAAAATCAACGCTGCTCAACTGCATTGCTGGGCTTGCCGCTCCCACACAGGGAACCGTACGGGTGCACGGACGGCTCATCGATGAGTATTCGGCGCGTGATCTTGCCAAACATATCGGATACGTACGCCAGCACATCGATGTCACCTATGGCTACACGGTTCGGGAATACTTGGTCATGGGCGCGGCTCCACGCATCGGAATGTTTTCGACGCCAAAACAGGAGGACTACGATCGTGTCGAAGAGGCCATCGCCGACCTGGGGCTTCAGGCATTGGCGGACCGAATCGTATCGCAGCTTTCGGGCGGCGAGCGACAGCGCGTAGCAGTCGCACGCGTCATCGTACAGAATCCCGAAATCATCCTGTTCGACGAGCCCACAAGCGCCCTCGATTACGGCAACCAAATCCGCGTCATGAGAACATGCAAACAGCTCTCCGAGCGCGGATATGCGGTCATGATGACGACTCATAACCCTGACCAGCCGATTCTGTTGGGCGGAAAAGTCGCGATGCTGAACAGCGACGGCACCTTGGCCGTTGGCGACGCCGACGAAACGCTTACGAGCGAAAGGCTCACGCAATTGTACGGAACCGAACTCCATCTGGTTTACGTGGACGAAGCCGACCGCGTCGCTTGCGTATCGAGCAAACTGTAAGCGGCAGATTCTGCTCAAGGCGCCTCCTGACTCATCGCCTCATTTTGCCCAGGGAAAATAAATCGACGAGGTGTCATGCATACTGAAAAGCTGAATCTATGAGCGGCAAGCGCCCTGCGGCGAAAAATGGCGCTTAGTATCGCCGCAGGGCTGTATGCGTTCCTTGGTGGTGCGGTTCCACGGAGGAACGCCGGACACCGCATGAAGCGGTAGACCGCAAAAACGAAATCCGAAGACAAAACGTATTATAGGCCATTTGACAACATCGTGACAATACTGGCAGCTCTCACAAGCCGATGCTCTTGTTCCGATAATTGCAAGGCGATGCTCAATCGACACTGCAAACAAGATAGGAACTGGTTAGCGACCCACTGCACAAACTGCTAGACGTGTGGAGAAAAGCAGTTTCTGCGAAGAGAGGCGCCAACCTGCCCCACTCCAACCATCTGGTACAAGAAATACACCCCGGTCTTGCCGAGTCCCCTAAGGCTTGACTTATCTCGCTGAGGAATGCATCATGACGATTTCGCCAACCTATTCGCTCCTGCGGCGACGGGCGGCAAGCAAGGCCAGCAGCATTGCCGCAAGGCCGATAGCAGTGATGCCGACCATGGCCCCCGGATCCATGCTGTCTCCGGTCTTGGGCGTGCTGCTGGTAGACGTGCTGCTTGGCGAGTTTTTCGCAGGAGTTTCTGGGTTCTTCTTTTCGGGCTCTTTCTTTTCCGGTTCTTTCTTTTCTGGCTCTTTCTTTTCGGGCTCAGGCTCGGTCTTGATGCTTGCTTCCACCTTGAACACCGTGCCATCAGGTGTGCCGAACTGCGGGACGTTGATCAAAAACGGCTCAATGACCTTGTAACCCTCTGCAGTGCCCTTCTGCCCCGTTTGGACAACCAGATACACGCCGTAGTCGAGCTTGCCGAGCTTCGCCAGGCCGTCGGAGCCCGACGTGGCGGTTGCCTTGGCAGTTTCGCCCTTGGCAATCTCGGCCATGGCGGCAGCGAGCTTCTCAGTGTCCTTGGCTTTCATCGTCGCATTGAAGTCGTCACTCACGCCAGCCTTTTTTCCAGCGCCTGCATACGCCGACTCAAGTACGTAAGCACCATTGTCCCCGATGGAAGCCACTTTGTATGCCGAAAGCGCCATGCCATCAATGTTCTTACTCTTGGGCCCGTTCGGGTCGTACTTGGTCACGAGGGTCAGCGTCGCCTCCTCGTCGGCATAGGCACTCTGCGGCGAAAACACGCCCAACGCCGTGCACAATGCAAGCGCGAGAGCCATTGCCAGAGTGCCTGTCAATGCTCGGGTTGCTGTTGTTACGCTCATCGCTTTCCCTCTGCTTCCATTTTGGCCCATTGGAAGCGCTATCTTCCGCCGGGCGTTTTCCATGTTGACAATCAATCGCCAACATGCGCTTTTCGCGCTTGGAGCACGCCCTTAAGCGCGTTCCTTCCTACCCAATATGCGGCGAACGAAGACCACGAAGGCCAGCAGTATCACCGCGCTCATCACTGCCGCAAAGATGAGCGTTCCCCGCGAAAAATTCGCGAGCCATGAGGCGATGCTTTCCGTCACCTCGGGCGGCGAGTAATCCACCCGATGCCCCCGCAGGAGCATCCGATGGGTGTTCACTCCGTACGGAGTGCAGGTGACCAGCGTCACCAGGTCCTGCCCCGGCTGAATGGCGAGGGCAGATGTTTGCTCCGGCTTCACGACCCAGATGTCGTCGACTTCGTAGGCGAACACTTCACCGAGCACATGCAGATAAAAGCGATCGCCAACCTCCATCTGATCCAAGTCGCTGAAAAGTTTGGCCGTCGGCAGGCCGCGATGCCCCGAAAGCACGCAGTGCGACCCCGTCCCGCCGACGGGCAAACTCGTTCCGCTCAGATGGCCGATCCCCTTTTCGAGCACTTCAACGTCCGTGCCGTGATACACCGCCAGGCGCTGATCGATCTTGGGCACATCGATAAAGCCCATGACGCCGTCGCCCGTGATGTTGAGCAGGCTCATGTACTCCTCGTGGGCCCTGGCGACTTCGGCAGCCCCGTCGATGTTGGCGGTGGCGGTTTCGCCTTCCGAAGATTGCGAAAAGCCTGATTGATCGCCTGCTGCGTCAGCTTGCGCTTCGCCGTCGGCATTCGCGTCTGCGCCCGCACCATTCGCTTGCGCGCCCTGTACGATTCCCGCAAAAGGATCGGTCAAGACGTTCATCGTGTGATGCCTGTTGTACTCCTTTGCCCGAGCGAGCTCGCGCTCGAGCGTTTGGGGGTCAATCTGCCCGATTGTCTGGTCATATTCGCTTGCAATGCGAGCATTGCAATACTCGTTGTAAAGGTTTGTGTACGCAGGGTACAAGGCGAACGCTGCCCCAATGAGGAACAGGATCACCAGGGCCGCCGAGAAAACCCAGCCGCCCCCTTTCTTCGCCGGCTCAGATGCTTCCTCGGAAGCACCCTCGCCAGCAACCGCGCGGACGCTTTGCGCCTCGATGGTCGCTCTCAACCGTGCGGCTTCATCCGCATGGGCGGGGGGTCTGACCCCACGCTCATTTTTGAGCAAGGGGTCAGACCCCCTGCTCGCCGCATGCCTACTGCGCATGCCTGCCTCGCACGACGTCATCCACAACCTGTGCGCGACGCTTGTTGACCAGCCACACGATGAGCGCAGCCAATCCTACACCTGCCGCGACGGCGGCGATCTTGAGCAGCAAGCTCAGCAGACGACTCATGCGGAAACCACCGTCGGCCAGCTCGTCATCGGGCTGGTAGTCCACACGATGGCCGCGCACGAGCAGTCGATCCGTGTTGACGCCATACGGCGTGCACGTAACCAGCGTGACGTAGTCCTTCCCACGCTCGATGGCAAGCGAGCGCGTGTCGGTCGGCGCCACGACTTCGATGTGGTCGACCTCGTAAGCCAGCGTTTGGTCAAGGACTTTGAGGAAAAACTTGTCGCCCTTCTGCACCTTGTCCAGTTCGCTGAACAACTCGGCAGTGGGAAGTCCACGATGCGCGGTCAAGACCGCATGCGAGCTTTCCCCACCCACGGGAAGGGAGCTGCCAAAGATGTGACCACAGCCTTTGAGCAGCGTCTCTTCCGTCGAGTAATGGTAAATGGGCAAACGCACATCGATAACGGGGATTTCCACAAGCCCCATCATCTGGTCGCCATTGACGTTGAGCATGCTTTCGTACTCTTTGTCAACTGTGCCTTCGCGGATTGCAAAAACATCGGGGACCGTCTGGCCGACGAGCACCTCGTTGTACGCACGCGCTTCCTCGAACGCTTTCTTGTACGCCTCGGCATCGCCTTTCGAAACAGTCTGCGTGTAGGCATCGATCTGCTCGTTTGCACGCATCTGATAGAACGCGTTGCTCACGAACGGATAAGCCGCCACGGCCAGTCCCACCAAAAACAGAAGGACCAGCGCGATGTTGACCGGGTTGATGATGTTGCGTTTTTCTTGCATGTACCTCTCGTTGTACTGCCAGGGCGCCCGCAAAATGCGGACCACCCTGCGCGTTTCTAACGTCCTGCGGCAAAGGCCGCTCGCAGCATTGCCGCAGGACTATCTGCGAATATTGGCGGTGCGCTAAATGAGTCTTGCCCCTGGGGCGTGACTCATCATTGCCTTCGCTTAGCGATTCTGCATGCGGCGACGGCGCAGCATGCCCAGACCAACGGCCAGCAGCATGATAGCGCAGCCAACGCCCACGTAGAAGAGGATGCCCGAGCCGCCGGTTGCCGGAAGCAGGCCAAGCTTCTTGTTGACGACCGTAGCGGTCTCATTGGAACCGATGCTGGCGACGTCGATTACCGTGCTAGTATTCTGGGTGCCATCATCGTTGAGCAGGGAGTCGGGCACACCGTCGGTCTTCTTGATGTTGTATGTCGAGATAGTTTTGACCTCGACCTGCGGCGTCTTGATGTTCATCTGAGCGTCTAGTTCCTGGGTCACGATCGTCACGGTGTAGGACTCCAGGATCAGATCATCGGCGCCACCCTTGCCATCCTCGGGCGTATTGCCTTCCGTCGGCGTCTTGGGCTCCATAACATAGGTCGGAGAAATGGTAATCTCGTACTGGATGGAGGGATTGAAGGAGTAGCCGAGAGGCGCTTTGATCTCTTTGAGCACATACTTGCCGGCATCGAGGCCCTTCATGGCGATGTAGCCCTTAGCATCGGACTTCGGGTTCTCGCCACTTGCGCTCAGCACGTGGGTCGTGGCGTCGAACTTCATTTCCTTCCAGTCGGCCTCTTGGAGATCGACGAATTGTTCAGTGCCAGCACCCATGGTCACATGGTCGGCAATCTTGGTCAGCGTGAACTCGGCACCCTCGAGCCAACCGAACTCGCCCTTCTTGCCGTCGGCCTCGTCACCACCCTTAACGACATCGCTAGTGGTCTTCTTCTGGATAACCTGTCCGTTGGCATCTACCCAAATTTTGCGAATCTCGGAAGTCTTGTCGTGCTCGGACTCGTCATTCGGACCGCCAGGACCCGCTTCGCCGCTCTGGTCGCGTCCAAGCACGTCGGCATCGAGGTCAAACGTGTAATGACGGCTCTTATCCTGCAGCTCGCCAGTCTCCTCCTCGTCGTTAGGCACGTTGGGCTTGAAGCTATCGTCCGGATTGCCGTCCTCATCGTAATACCCAGCTGGCACGAACGTCGGATCGTGCGAGAATTCGAGCTTCGCGGTATTGTCCATCTGGTTGACTTGCTGGGCGAACTTGGCGCCTTCCTCAGTGGTTACGGTCGCTTTATACGTGATGGTCGCCATGGGAGCGCCGGTCACCGTGTACAGGAAACCATCGTGCTTGCCTGCAGAACCGGGCTTGTCGGGAAGGAACTGAACCACGAAACCCTGATCGGGCTCGCTCGACATGCCTTTGAAATCCTTGTAATTCACGCCGTCCTTTTCGGTACCCTTGGTGAAGATGTAGTAATCCGTATCGGCAGCAGTCGCCACCACGTTCTCACCGTTTTTGACGACGACCTTGATGCTGCTCGCGTCGAGCTTGAGACCAGAGGTCAGCACATCGGTAACGTAGAACTGCGGGGCAAGGTAATTCTCCGTGAACGTGGGGATCGGTACCTTAATCGCAAACTCGACCTCGTCGCCAACGGCCACATCCTGCTTGGTGTCAGAAACGCCTCCGACAGTTTCGACGTCGCCGTTATCATCAAGGCCACCCGACCTCTTGTCGACGCTAAGGGGCGAGCGCTTGAACACGCCGGCGTCCTCCTCCTGGCCAGAAGTCTTGGGGTAATCCGTCACACCTTCTTCGAGTTCGATTTGATGCGTGCCGTCTTCCGGCTTGCTGATGCTGTTGTAATAATCGGCAGCCAGGAAAACTGGTTTGTAGAGATAATTCGTATCGCCATCCGCTGGCGTTGCCACAAACATGTACAAACCAGAAGCGGCATCGGAAATCTCGACCTTTTTGTCGGTGGCGGTAGCGGAACCGATAGCTACAGCATCGCCCTTCGCCTTGTTGTTTGCAACCGCGGTCGAAATCGCGTTTACCATCGCCGGGGTGAGCTGGCGCGTATCAGAGGTCACCTCGGTCGGGTTGTCCTCGTCATCCACGTCGTATGTCGAAATGACCATTTCGTCGACCCAAAGCCCGTTTACCGCAGTTCCGGTGACGTCTTTGTGGCCGAAATCCTTGCCTTCGGTACCGTCGACAATACCATCACCATTGGCGTCAACTGCCTTGGTGAGCATCCACTGCTGGGTGCCCACCTTGGGCGGCGTCACGGTCGCGTCATCGAAATCCTGGGTGATAATCTGGTAATATTCGACCACATCGCCATTCTCGAGGCCGCCCAGCGTGAGGTTGTACCCCGGACCATCGTCCGAAGTAGCCGTGCTGTCAAGCACGGAGCCGCCGACGCCGAACGCAGCCGCCGGGCCGATCGCCAGCGCCAACACGCCGGCGGCGGCACTGGCTACTAATTTCTTTTTCCAACTTTGTTTCATCGTAGTCTTCTCCCCTTTCCGAATGAGAATCCTTGCACGATTTTCTACTGCTTTTGCATCCTCCATTCATCTACCTCCATCGACCACCACCTTGGGTGCGCTGGCTGTGCGCGGTCGAACGGCGAATCCTCCTCGCGGAAGCCGCCTGTACCTTGGCCGTGGGCGTGCAAACGACCCCGAGCAGGGCATTCGCCCGCCGACGCGGCGAAAGTCCGCCGCCAACAGCCAGTGTTGCCAAGAATGCGCCAGCGAACAGGAACGGGAGAACTCCCGGCCCACCTGTGCTGGGCAAGAGGTAGGTGCGTAGATCGGGGAATACGAGAGCGTAGGTTTCGCCCGGCTCCGTCGGCTCGGTCTTTTCGACATCAGCCGTTGACGGATCCTCGTCGTCATCCCACATGACAATCTTTCCATCTGCGTCCACGACCTTCAGGACCGGACGAGATTTGTCGGTATCGTAATTGGGCACCGTCGCGTCAACGACCTCGCCCGTCTGGACGTTAATGCCCTTCACGCTCGGGTTCGAATTGGCATCCACTTCGATGCCAACAGGATGTGCCGTATCGCGTACGAGATAGCCCGCAGGCCCACCAGTCTCGACAAGCCAGTAGAAACCAGGCTCTAGCGTCGGGAAATCAATCGCGCCCTTCGCATCGGTCTCGTACTCGCTAATCTCCTCGGTGCCATCATCGGTCTCGATCGTCTTCTTCACGAGGTTGGCGTCTTGGATGTCGTCGTCCTTGTTGAAAGTAACGCTCTGTGCGCCTTCAGGCATGACGTCCTTGTACACCTTGAACTTCGCGCCCTCGAGCGGAGTCTTGAGGCCCGTATCTTCGTCGACTTCAGAGTCGGCGTCGACCTTAAGGAGCTGAATGTCAACACCAGGAATGCCGTTTTCGAGAATCGCAGTGCCAGCATCGGGGGCGACTGCGCCATCAATGCTTCCGATTGGAACCTGCTTCTCGACTTCTTCGACGACTTCGGTCTTCAGACGCTCGGTTTCATCAGCGTTGTAATACTTGAGGGACTTCTGAACATAGGTCTTCTTGTTTGCGCCCGAACCGTATTCGAGCCTCGTCGTCGGCACGAAGACACGCTCCGATTCCCCCTCGGGCACCTCGTTCGTACCCTCTTCGATCGTGTAGGTTCCACCCAGATCGAGGTCCTCGAACGTATAGGCCCACTCCGGCTTGTCCTGGCCCATGTCCTTCTTCAACTCGACCGGGTTCGGCGAAACCGTCGTAGCAGGCGCGCCGTCCTTGAGAATGCGCACCCACACCGTATCATCTGCATGATCGTTACTCTCAGAGTCTTCGGGGTCGTAGTCCTCCCACTTCTTCTTAACCGTCAGCTTCGTGACCAGCGGCTTATTGGAAATGACCGCATGCGCACCCGTTCCGTTGTCGCCCAAGCTGACGTACTCGCCGCCCGTGCTTTCATCCTCGTATTCCTCGGCAGTGCCGCTGTTTGCAGCCGAAGCGTAACGCGTCTCGACAACTCTTACTACTGCGCTACCGCGTTCGGTAATTGTGCTCAAATTGTTGGTCGTACTTCCCTCGACCGGCACGGTCAACGTAATGGTTTTGCCAGCATTGGCCTTTGCCGTCTCGAAAGGAATGTTCACGGTTATCGTGCCAGCATCGGCATTGGGCGTCAGCTCAACGTTCACATCACCAGAAGCTACGACATCCCATGTTGGGTCTTCGCCCGATTCAGGTTCGGGTTCGGTCATACTCGCAGCAAGAAGCGCTCCGAGCGAAACCGTTGCATTGTAGTCATACGCTGAATCCGCATCGTCAGGAATGCTTTCCGCCATCGCGGGAATTGTGAGCTCGACCTTGATTACGTCTTTTTTGAACGTGTCCTCGGCGCTTCCAGTATGCTGCTTCACTTCGGATTCGCCATCGAACGTACGCAGGTAGTTCTTGGGCGAATCTGCCTCATTCGTCAGCGGCAGCTCTTCCCAGTAGTAGCGCTTCTCCCACGTCGTGCCTTCTTGGGTTGCGGTATAGGGCTCGCTATCGTTGGCTTTGAGCCACCACGCGCCGTCCCGCGTGTAATCGGTCGAGTCGTGAACGTAGGTCTTGCCATTCGCTGTCGTCAGCTGGCTGCTCGGCGTGAACGTATCGTCAACATCATTGTACGTGCCTTCGAGCACGCGATAACGCACGTTTTCGTCGGCGGAAACCTTGAACTTAGTCGTCCAAGCAGGCTTACCCGCGCCCATGTTCATTTTGAGCTGAACCGGGTCACCCTCGTTGGCCCAATTGCCCCAGTCGGCCTGAGCATCTTCGCGCTCTTGCTTCTGCAGCTGGATCCACACGCTATCGTTGTTGTGCTTC
>CADBQL010000088.1 GCA_902796815.1 uncultured Coriobacteriaceae bacterium
AAACCCGATGGCAAAGTATTCGAGCACGTCCTCGCTCGAGTCGGCGCGAATATCGCCGATTGCATCGAACGCCTTGCGCGCAAGCTCGACCGGAAACGCCTTGCCAGCAACGTTGAACGCGTACTCGTAGTTCACAAACGAACGCACGAGTATGTCGCGCCCGTATAGGGGGCCCTCGAGCGGAGCGCACCAGCGCGTCATTTCGCGGACACGCTCGACGGGAACGCTACCATCACCTTTGACAAACGTGGCGAAATGCAGCACGTCATATGGCTCGCGCGCAAATTCGCTGGCCATACGTGCACACGTCTGGCCATGGAGCTCGTCGTCGGCATCGAGGAACGTGACGAGATCGCCCGTCACCGCAGCAAGCCCAGCCCGACGCGCATTGTGCGAGCCGCCGTTTTTTGGCAGGGCGACTACTTTGACGCGTTCGTCGGCTTCTGCCGCCTTCCGAAAAAGCGCGAGCGAGCCATCCGTACTCCCATCGTCGACGCACACGACCTCGATGTGCTGGTGCGTCTGGCGAAAGCACGACTTGAGCGCACGCTTGATGTAGGGCTCGTCGTTGTAGGCAGGAATGACGATGGAGACCGTGATGGGCACCTGTTGGTCGCGTTCCATGTCCGAAAATCTCCTTTCCGAAAGCACGAGACGATTCTTGCCGGCCGCTAGGCGCGGCACGCCGAAAGGGCTTCTTCGAGCGGAAGCGTCCCTTCATAAATCGCGCGACCCGCAATGACCCCCTCGATGCTTTGCGCCACTTGCGCGAGCCGGTGTATGTCGTCGAGCCCGGCAACGCCGCCGCTCGCGATGACCGGCGCTCCAAACGCCTCGGCCATGCGGACGTACGCCTGTTCATCGATGCCCGTCTGCATGCCATCGCGGGCTATGTCGGTATAGACGAGATGGCGATAACCGAGCGCCGCCATACGTCGTGCCAGTTCATCAGCCTGTATCCCGCTACCCTCAATCCAACCTCCGACGGCCACCTCGCCGCTTTTTGCATCGATGCCCGCTGCGAGCATGTCGCCGTACTCCTCTATGGCAGCTTGAGCAAACTCGGGATCGCGCACGAGCGCCGTACCGAGCACCATACGTGACGCCCCGGCGTCCGCGAGCCGTGCGAGCACTTCCATGTTGCGCAGCCCACCGCCGATTTCGACCTTAAGCGTTGTCGAGCGGATGACCCTTTCGACAACGGCCGCGTTGTCGGCGTTTCCGGATTTAGCGCCATCGAGGTCAACCATATGGAGCCATGTCGCGCCCGCATCTTCAAAACGCTTGGCCTGTTCGACCGGGTCGTCGTTATAAACGGTCACCTTCGCGTAATCTCCTTTGGCGAGACGCACCGCCTTTCCGCCGAGTATGTCTATCGCTGGTAGCAGGTACATGTTTGCTCCATTCTGCCGCCTTCGCCGGCGGCGTTCATCGTAACGACGTCATCCGTTTTACCCTGATCCGCTCGTCTCGCTTTTCTCGAACGTAACGAACATGGGCGAGACGAAACGAGGCGGCAGGAATTAGTCAGCGAGTTTCGCAAAGTTAGCGAGCAGACGCATCCCAGCATCCGAGCTCTTCTCGGGATGGAATTGAACGCCGAATGCACGCGGACCGACTTGGACGGCGCAGGGGAACGTAACCGAATGCGTCGTGGTCGCAATAGCAGCGTCGGTCTGCGGGGCAGCAAAGCTGTGAGTGAAATAGAAGAACTCGCCGTCGGCTATTCCCTCGAAAAGCGCCCGCGCACCTGTGTCGTCGAGCGCGCCCGGCACGTAATCGACGGTATTCCATCCGACATGCGGGATCTTGTAGCTAATGCCTTGCGCATCGGTCTTAGGCAGAGCGTCGACGATGCCGTTCAACAGGCCGAGACCCGGCGTCGGCTTTTCGCCCGCATGCTCGGTGCCGCCCTCGAACATGAGGTGCAACCCCAGGCAGATGCCGAGAAACGGTACGCCATCCAGGATCCTTCGGTAAACGAGCTCCATCTGCTCGAGAGCGCGCATCGACTCCGCGGCATCGGTGAACGCGCCCACGCCCGGCAGCACGATCGCATGCGCCGAAAGGATGTCGTTTTTGTCGTCTGTGATACGCGCGTCGGCCCCGACGCCGGTCAAGCCCCGCTCGACTGATTTGAGGTTTCCCTTGTGGTAATCAACTACTGCTATCAACGTTTATTCCTGTCGACGTTTTGCAAGAAGCACCTGGCGCTACTCGCGTTCTTTATAATACGCCCTTCGTGCTCGGGAGGCTTTCCGATGCGCGCGGATCGGTCTCGAGCGCCATGCGAAGCGCGCGCCCGCACGCTTTGAAGGCAGCCTCGATCACATGGTGGAGGTTTTCGCCCGCAAGCTCGCGCACGTGCAGCGTGATGCCCGCGTTCGTCGCGAATGCGATGAAGAATTCCTTGGCGAGCGTCGTGTCAAACGTCCCGAGCATCTGGTAGGGCACATCCATATCCCAGTACAGCGCTCCCCTGCCAGAAAAGTCGACCGCGACGAGCACGAGCGCCTCGTCCATGGGCACAAGCGCGTTTCCGAACCGCGTGATGCCGCGTTTGTCCCCGACGGCCTCGCGCAGCGCCTGGCCGAGCACGATGCCTGCGTCTTCGACGGTGTGGTGGCCGTCCACCTGCAAGTCTCCGCTCGCACGCACAGTAAGGTCAAACAGGCCGTGACGTCCGAACGCATCGATCATGTGGTCAAAAAACCCTATGCCAGTATCGGCCGCAACCTTCCCGGTTCCGTCCACGTCGATGGCAACGGAGATGTCCGTTTCCTTTGTGGTTCGCGCAATCTGAGCTTCACGTGCCACGTTGCGTCCTTTCCGGCGTGCCGCCTTTTCCCTAATTACAACTAAAATGCTTAATGACATAAAGTCGGGTTTTATGTCATATTGCTCTGGCGTATTTAATTATGACCAATTCGCTTAATGACAAAAAACCCGACTTTATGTCATGTTCACGATGCGAACGAGCTCTTGCAGGAAACGCTCGTTCTCCTCTGGGGTGCCGATCGAAGCGCGCAAGCAGTTCTCGAGGCCGGCGGATCGCGAAAAGTCGCGCACGAGCACGCCTGCTTCGAGCAAATCGGCCCACACCTTGCCAGCATCGATGCGCTCGTCGAGTTTGAACAGGATGTAGTTCGAATCCGACGGGAACGCGGATACGCCTTCAAGGGAGTTGAGCGCGTCGAATACGACTTCCCTCTGCTCGATAATCGCATCGATGCCTTTCTCGAACTGCGCCCGGTTCGCGTAAACGATGCGCGCGATCGCCTGCGAGACCGCATCAACCGAATAGGGTTGACGCACCTTTTTGAACTCGTTCAACACGGCGCTGTTGCCGAGCAGATAGCCCATGCGCACGCCGGCAAGCGAAAACGCCTTAGAAAACGTGCGCAAAATGACGAGGTTGTCATGCTCTTCGAGCAGCGGGCGCACGGTATAGCGCGAAAACTCGAAGTACGCTTCGTCAACCATGATGAGCGCATCGCTCGCTTCAAGCATCGCACGCACGATATTACCGGTCGCAAGGCCGCCCGTCGGATTGTTGGGACTCGTCACGATTGCGTAATCGATGTCGCCCTGAGCGAGGCGCGCGAGAATCGCCTCCTCGTCAAGGGAAAAATCTTCCTTACGCGCAACGTCGACAATGGCCGTATTCGTAAGCTGAGCGTTATTGCGGTACACGCTAAACGTCGGCGGGAAATTGAGAAACGTTCGTCCAGGTCCGCCCCATGCGAGCGCGAGGTCGAACAAGAGCTCATCGCCACCGTTTCCCATAAGCACCTGGTCGCGGTCAAGCCCGTTAGCCTCAGCAATCATGTCGCGCAAATCGTTTGCAAGCGGATCTGGATAGCGGTTGAAAGGCACTTTTCGGATCTCGTGCTCGATTTCACGGCGAATCTCGAACGGAACGTCGAGCGAGTTCTCGTTCGCCGAGATCATGACATCAGCAGGAATGTACTTGGGATCATAAGGCTCGATGGCGGCAAGCTGCGGAGCCGATGCGCGAACCGACCTCATTTGAGACGCTCCTCGCGCAATTCGACGCTGCGCGCATGTGCCCACAGTCCCTCGTGACGAGCGATCTTGACGATTGAGTCAGCATCGTCGGCAAGCGCCTGCGGTGAATACTGGATAATCGACGATTTCTTGATGAACTCGTCGACCGAAAGCGGGCTCGAGAACCGCGCAGTTCCACCCGTCGGAAGCGTATGGTTCGGACCCGCCACGTAGTCGCCGACAGCCTCGGGCGTCCATTCGCCCATGAAAATCGCACCGGCATTGCGGATAGCGCCGAGGACGTTCATCGGCTGATCGATATGCAGCTCCAAGTGCTCGGGCGCAATGACGTTCACGGCGCCGATTGCCTGGTCAAGGTCAGAACATATGACGATGAGCCCCTCGTTGTCGAGCGAGGCCGTCGTGATTTCGGCACGCGTCGACGATTTCAGGTGCTCGGCAATGGCCGATTCGACCGCGTCGGCATACGCCTCGTCGAAAGCGACCAGATAGCAGGTCGCAAGCGGATCATGCTCGGCCTGGGCCATAAGGTCGATCGCGACAAGAGAGGGATCGGCGCTTTCGTCTGCCACGACGCATACCTCTGAAGGGCCTGCAATCATATCGATGCCCACATCGCCGCTCACAACCTTCTTCGCCGCCGCGACGAATGCGTTTCCGGGACCTGTAATCTTGTCAACCGGGGCAATCTGCTCGGTACCGTAGGCGAGAGCCGCAATGGCTTGCGCGCCGCCCACGGAATAAATTTCGGTAACACCTGCGAGCTGGGCAGCTTTGAGGATGGCGGGGTCGAGCGAGCCGTCTTTCGTAGGCGGATTGACCACGACGATGCGCTTGACGCCTGCAACACTTGCGGGAAGCGCATTCATGAGCAGCGTCGACGGATAGAGGGCGCGTCCACCCGGAACGTAGATGCCCACGGAATCGAGCGGGGTCACCTTCGCTCCGACGACGGCGCCGTTCGGCCGCGTCGCAAACCAGCTTTGCTGGAGCTGGCGCTCGTGGAATTCGCGTATTTGGGTTGCAGCATGCTCGAGCGCTTCAGCAAGCGCAGGTTCGCAACGCTTCGCCGCCTCGTCGATCGCGTCTTGCGAAACGCGGAAATTCTCGATTTGCACGCCGTCAAACTTGGCGGTGAGCTCCTTGAGGCATTCGTCTCCGCGCGTCCGCACGTCTTCGACAATTTGCGTCGCGATTTGCAAGGCGTTCGCGTTAAAGGCGCTCTTGCGCGCAAGGTGCGCGTTCGAAAACGTTTCGCCCTGCTGTAGTACGATTCTTCTCATGTGCAGCGTTCCTTCCTATTGCATGCTCGCTTAGCTGCTTTGCCCGTATGTGAAATCATGCTCGTTTATGGTAAACCACCAAGGGATAATCTGCGAGCGAAATGCTCGAACGTTTCCCATCGAAACATATTTGATTGGCCCATGAGTCATGCCCCTGGG
>CADBQL010000089.1 GCA_902796815.1 uncultured Coriobacteriaceae bacterium
ACGCCGACGGTATGCCCGACGCGGCTTTCGTGCTAGAATCACAGCATGGGCAGCAAGAAACCATCAGCAAACGCCAAGCGCGTGAAAGAATTCAAGTCGCAACTCGGCGGCTTGGACGATCTTTTCTCACGCGAAGAAAAACGCGCTGACGACATCTCGAAGCGCAAAGAACAGGCACAGCGTGAAAAGTCGTGCACTTCGAAGAACCGCTACACATCGTATGACGAAGCGCAGCAAGCCATCGCAGCCTGCGCCGCCCACGGCACCAAGGGCCTCAAAGCGTACAAGTGCCCACATTGCAACGGTTGGCATCTGACTTCCCATCCCTGGGATTAACAACGTGAAAAGCCTCATCCAAGGCGAAGGCCCCACATGCGGGGCCTTCGTGCGTGTTGAAACCGAATCGCGGGCATCACGCCAATGCGTTACAGGCAAAAACCCGGTACGACACCGATATCGTGATCGGTCATCCAGGCGTTAAACGGATCGCCGTCGGCATCGCATGCAGCATAGCCGCTCGCCCAGGTCATGCTGAGCGAGCGCAACCACCATGGACACGCCTCTCCGCTCATGACGAGTCCGTTTCCGTCCTGCCCGACGAATAGGCGCGAGAGCACGTCGTTCTCCTCGCCAGCCGAAACGCCTTTCTCATTGAATAGCTGGTATTGCGCGCCTTCCATGCCATATGTTTCGGCAGGAATCCCCGAACCGCCGATGAGGCTGTTCGGAGAAGGCGTACCGGCAACTTCTGCATACGAGAGCAGCCATAGTTTGTCCGACGTCGTCGAAACGGCGCCTGGCGTCGTGTACGCCGAGCTATTCGTCTTCTTGGACGCCGCCTTGATCACGCCCTTCAAGTCGCTCGGCAACATGCCGGCGAACTCGTCGTTGAGCCACGTGCGCATCGCGGACTTTTCCCAACCGCCTTCGTTTGAAGCGTCTTCGCCCATAGCATGTGCGCACGGCGCGTCCATGAACACGAAAGTGAGCCCGGCCTTGCCCCCATCGGCGAGGTCATCAGCCCGTACACCTGCCAAAGTGACGTGGGCGACGGTGCCATCGGACAGCGTAACGCCTATCGTTTTTCCATCGCATTTTCCTGACGTGTCGAGCAGATGGTACGCGGTGGCGATTTCAACACCCTCTTCGTCAGAGGTCGCTTCGCTGATTTCGGTCGCGATGGCCGAAAGCTCTTCCCAACTGTACTTGTCAACCGACTCCTTGACCACGGTCGCGCCCGAGCATCCTGCTAGAACGCCTAGTACGAGCGCGATGGCCAACATGCCGACAATGGCAATTCCTCGGCACGTCCAACCCGCAATGTCGGTTCTTTCATTGCGTTCGAACACTCTAATCTCCTTCGGAAGCGCAATCGCGCTCCTCCTCGCTTTCGGGAGCGCTTGCCTCATCCACGTTCCCCTTGAGCACTGCGACGATAAGCGCCATGAGCGCCGGATAGTACGGCTCTTCGGCATTACGCCTAACCAAGTCAAGACATGCATCAATCCACAACAGCACGTACTCGTCTCGAAAATCGGCGTACGCCTCGGCAAACGCCTCTTCACCCGTCTCCTGCCAACGACCTGCCAAAAGCGCCAGGAATGCGACCAGGAAGCGCAGATGATCGGGCGGTGCTATCTCGCCCGGTCCAAGCTCGAGCCCGAACTGGCGATAAATCGCAGACACTTCGACGGCCGCCCGGCCATTCAAGATGTGCTCTTCTTCCAGGTAGTACGAGGCGTACGGCGGCGCTTCCATCTTGAGCGAGCCGATGAAAAGCCGCGTATAGGCGAGCTGCTCGGCTGTACGGTCGACAAACCCACCGGACGCGCCGAGCGCTTCGTCGATTAAACGCTCAAATCCCGATCGCGCCTCGGCATCGAGCGCCCGCAGGGCCGCCGTCGTCTCGTCGACCCCGTTCACGGGATAGGCAAAAGCTCGCGACAGCGCATCGAGCAACGCAGGAGCGGGCACTCGCATCGTCGCCATATCGTTTTGGGCTACCATGTCTTATGGAACTCCCTTATGTAGTAGACGTGCGGCTCCGTACCTTCTTCGGGTTTTTGCACGCTCGCATCGTACATTTCCTTGAGTTGGTGAATCTCGCCGTAGATATCCTCTTCGTCGCCGAAGATGCGCGCGCCTGCAGGGCAGGCTTCGACACAGCGAGGTACATCGCCATGGTACACCAGATGCTTGCACATCTGGCATTTGAGCGGAGACCCTTTCTTCGTTATCGGAAGCTCGTACTCATCGAGCGCCGGATCGTGCATCGGGTAGTCGTTGCCGACGGCCTCCTGGATTTCTGAGCCGCTCGCCGTGCAATCCTTTATGAGCGCGCCAACGTCTCCCAAGTCATCGGCCGCAGTCTTTTCCGGAGCGGCCTGAATCGCGCCGTAGGGGCATGCCTTGGCACACGAACCGCACGACACGCACTTACTTGGATCGACGACCGTCAAGCCCCACTCGTCCTTGTGCATGGCGCCCGTCGGGCACACTTTGACGCAAGCGGCTTTTGCGCAGTGGTTGCACATGACGGGCTTGTAGCTCATCTTTAGCTTGGGAAACTCACCTGTCATCTCGCTCAGGTGATAGCTTAGGAAAGCACCTTGCGGAACTTGGTTTTCGATCTTGCATACGATGTCGCACGTGCCGCAGCCGACGCAATCGTGAAGGTTGATAATCATTGCGTAGCGGGTCATTATGCCATCACCTTCTTGATCTTCACGCGCGCGAAACCGCCATGACGTGCGGTGTTGCCGCTGATGCGGTCATAGGCAACCGGCAAGATCTCGTTGTTGTTGCCGCCGCGCGGCTTGGCCTTGGCATAATCCGCGGCTGCCACATGGCCAAACGCCCAATGCCCCTGGCCATAGCACTTGATGACCACGCCCGGGCGCGTTCCTTCCCAGCCTTTTGCCGTGACGGTGATCTTGCCTTGGACGGATTCGACTTCGATAGTGTCGCCGTCTTCGAGCCCGAGTTCTTTCATGTCGACCGGGTTGATCTTGAGCACGTCGTCCCACGCTTCGTCTCCCGGGTCGAGGTCCTTGAATTCCTGGAACAGCGGCAAGTTGGCCGAGCGACCTTCGCGGTTCAAGCGACTGCGATGTTCGCTGAAGATATAGGGATACTCCTTCGGATCGCCGAAGCGCACCGGCGTCTCGAAATGCGGCAGGTAGCACAATGCACCGCGGGCCTCGTAGCCCCAGTAGTTTTCCATGCAGTAATCGACGTCCTTGGAATACTGCCATGCCTTGGCTTCGAGCTGCTTCTTGAGCGTTTCGGAATAAAACTCGTAGCGCCCGGTCTTCGTTCCGAATTTGCCCCAGTCCTTCTTGGCCTTGGCGGGGTTGGAGTTGAACACGCCCTTCGAGCAGAAGGAACGCCAACTTCCCAGGTCTTTGCCCTGCTTGGCGTTCTGGCCGTTCCAACACGGTGCGGTCCGAACCTTCGTGACGATTTCCATGAAGCTCGCCTCGTCATGCGGCAAGTTGCCCGTCTCGGGATCGACGAACGCACGGCTGAAGTATTTGTAGACCTTGTCGAAACCCTTGTCGCGCAAACGCTCGGCGATGGCCCAAGCCAGCTCGGTCTCGTCGGCCTTCGTATCCCACAAAGGCGTGATGACCGGCTGCTCGATAGCCACGTAGGTCACGCAATCCTGGAAGTTCTTGACATAGCCGTACTGCTCGAACATGTGGTGCTTAGGAGGAAGCAAGATGTCGGCGAACTGCGCGGATTCCGACGGGTTCATCGTGATGCAGACGTAGAAAGGCACTTTGCACATGGCCTCTTCCCAACGCTGCGCGCCCGTGCACGAGAACGCGTAATTGCAGTACTTGGACATTAGGAACTTGATCTCGTACGGATCGTCGTTGAGGATGACCTCGGCCAGGTTGTTCGTGAGCACCTGGTTGGAATGCTTGCCCGATCCGATGGCCGGCCATTCGATGCGGTTGCGGTGGTCGCACTTGGGCTCTTTCTCGAACTTCTTGGCAAGCTTGTCGCGATACGGACGATGGTCGGGCCAGGGCCCCACGTCGACCGACGCGCTGTGCTGCGAGCCGCCCTTGTTCTGGAAGCTCCCGACAAGTCCGTTGAGCGCCTCGGCAGCCATGGCGCCGTAAATGCCGTTGGGCTGGTTCGAAACGCCTGGGCTCATCCACGAGCAGGCTGATGTCCCGTACTTGCTGAAGTCCTTGGCCACCTTCGTGATATCCGCGGCGTCGATGCCGCAGATTTCAGCCGCCCACTCGGGCGTCGTGTCCTTGAGCACCGCATTCCACCACTTGACCAGGCCGTAGCACTGACCGTACTCGAAATAGTCCTCGTTGACCTCTTCTCCCGCAACGAATAGGTTCACTCGCTTGTCGTAGAACCCCGAAAGGTCGTAGTTCTGCAGACCCGTTTTGAAATCGCCCACAAATTCCTTGTTCCACTTGCCCGTCGTCAAGATGACGTGCGCAATTGCGCAAGCCAAAGCGCCGTCGGTGCCGGGAATGATAGGCAGCCACTTGTCGGCCTTCGCTGCCGTCGCGCTATAACGCGGGTCGATGACGATGATATGCGCTGCATCCATGATCTGTCCCCAGCGTGCCATAGCTGCCGGTTGCTGCCGGTTCGAACCGAGCGGATCAGTCGACCACATGAGGAAGTACTTGCAGTTGGCCATATCGTAGTCGCGATACGAGTACATACCGTTAACCGCCCACGACGCCGCCTTTTCGACCTCTGCACAAATCGTCGAGTGGCCGTAGTAATTCGGCGTGCCCATGAGGGCTGGGAAATAATGG
>CADBQL010000090.1 GCA_902796815.1 uncultured Coriobacteriaceae bacterium
CTCGGCGATGACGTCGCCCGCGAGCGTCTGCATGCGTACGCGCTTGCCGGCAAGGTAGTTGCACGATTCGTATTCTTTGGCGAACGGAGGGAACTTGTTCGATTGCCAAACGGGGTAACACTGCTCGAATGCCGAGAGGATTGCGTCGCCGATCGCGGCGATGGCTTCGAATTGGTTCGCGAACTCATATCCGTTTCCGAATGCAATCTGGCCGAATTTTGAGTAGCCGAGAGCTATGTCTGCAAAATACGCCGGTTCGAATTTGGCGTCCGAGAGGGCGTCGTAGCCTTCGATTGGGCGGAAAACATTGACACCCATACCGATGCACATCGCACCTTGGGTGGCCTCCATCGAAATCCCTGCGATTTTCTGGTCACCGACCATGAGGTCGTTCGGCCATTTGATCTGAATGGTTTCGGCAGGCAGGGCTCCGAGTCGCAGCAAGGCCGCGCGGATGGAAAGCGCCATGACGAAACCAAGCGTCGGCCACGAATTGAGTTCAGGTTTGGGGCGGAGCAGCACCGCCTGGTAAAGGCCGCCTTCAGGACTTGTCCAATGTCGTCCATGGCGACCGCGCCCCTCGGTTTGCGTGATGGCGCGGCAGACGTATCCCTCATTGGCGTGGGCTTTAATTGCCTGCTTGATTTGGTAATTCGTCGAAGTGACTTCCCTGAAATTTGCGACGGTGAACAGTTCCATTATTCCTCCCCGATTACAATTTCGACCACGTACCTCATGGTCGTTTTTCGCAAGACAAACTGTAACATAATAACTAGGCGTATGGGGATATGGGGCGAAGATGGTTCGGATGTACCCTGAACGCCCGCTGCTTTTCTCCTCGCGAGAAAATGAGGTATGATAGCGCATTATGCCAAGCTGGAATGTCCATACCGCACATGCTGAGCGCCTTCTGTCCGATGCGCGCTTCGATGCATTTGGAATTGTGGATGCAAATGCGTTTTTGTTCGGCAATTACGTTCCTGATGTGTATGTGGGGTTCATGGTGCCCGATGTCTCGTTTCGCATCGACTATTGCGTGACGCACGCGGCGCGCGTCGAAGCGATTCCCGTTCCCGATGCGGATTACTTTTGGGATCAGTACGTGGCACATCGTCGGCCTTCTTCGCCAGCGGGTGAAAGCTTGGTTTTGGGCGCATGGGCTCATCTTGTTGCCGATTGCTTTTACAACCGTGAGTTTCGCAAGGTGCAATCGTCGTATCCCTCGCTCGACGGCGATACGCTACGCAGTTACAAACAGGCTGACTTCGATTTGTTTGGCCGGATGTTACGAGCTCAAAGCTACGTGCAAATAACCGATGAGTTGCTCAAAGCAGCGCACAAGTTCTTGCCGTATCGCATCGCTACAGAAGATGTCGAAAAAACAGTGCGCATAGCCAGCGAAATCACGCGCAAGAGCGAATCGTTTTGCCCAGGAGACGAGCAGTACCGTATGCTCGATTCGGAATGGTTAAACAACGTGTTCGAGGCGTGCCACGAACACGTTGCTGTTTGGCTCCAGACATGGCGTCAGCTCGAGGCCGAAGAAGCGTCCTTCATGGCAGTGGACATATGCGCTCGCGCCGGACAATGAGCTATGCCCTTGAATGAGTCACGCCCCTGGGGCAAAACTCATTCAAGGGGCGAAACTCTTGCCGGACGATGAGCAGCGCTTCTGGGGCTGACTCATTCAGTTAGCTGACCAGCCAGCAGATGTCCGATCCCGTTTGGAATACATTGCTGTAGTAGTAAACCTTGGTGATATCGCCTTCGAAATAGACGTTTCCCGAAACGGTGCCTCCAGGTGCCAATTCGCCGCTATGGAGCTCGTTTTCGCTGACGGAAACAACGAAGTCTTGACTTCGAATGGCTCCCGAGGCATCTTGGGCTTTCCAGTCGAAAGCGTTAAACGTAGCGTTCTTGGAGCCGGTGTTTTGGTATGTAACCGTTATCTCGGTTACGGCTGATCCGTCGTATTTTTCGAGTCCCGTACGAACGTTGTCGACGCTTATAACCAGCCCGTCTTTGAGAGTCACGGATTGTCCGATGGTCAATGAGCTGTAATCTTGAGGGCCGGAATTCTTTGATTTGGTTGCGCTCCCAGATGTATTTGAAGTATTTGCACTTGCATTTGAGCCATCGACTGCGACAGGTGCAGAGCCGTGCTCGAGTTCGTCTTGCAAGTCTCCGAGTGTTGCCGAGAAGAGCGATTGCGTTGCGAGAACGATAACTATAGAAATGAGTGCAAGAATCAAGCCCGCTATAGCGATGCCTTGGCCGCTTTTTTGTCCTTTACGTGCTCCGATGATTGCGATGATGGAAAAAACGAGTCCGATAAGCGCACCGAAAAATGAGGCATTGTTGATTATCGGAATGAATGATGTCGCGATAGCCAGGATGCCAAGCACAAGCGATGTGATGGCCGCAGCTGAGGTAGGCCGGTTCGTATCCACAAGCTCGGTGTGCGCTGATGATGTGGTTCTGCTCTCGGTGTGCGCTGATGATGCGGTTCCGCCTGCGGCGCGGGATGGCGGTTTCGCCATCGGAGCGGATATGTTCGGGTTAATAGCAGTCGTTTGAGCTCTCATCTCGGCTCTTTCCTTCGAAAACGGCCTTCCCTCGTCGTATCCTATCGCATAGGGTTGCAGATTCAGGGGGTGCGCACTGATTAGGTCGCCTCGTCTGCGGCGGATCGGCCCAATCGGTGCGGACCTCCCGATCTGCCGGAGCAGGCCAGCCCGAATCGGTGCGAGTCCCAGGAACTGCTGCGGCGCCGACGTCCGAAAAAGTGCGAACTCTCCAATCCGCTACATTCGCGCGGTCCGAAGTTTTCGCAAAACTCCTAAACGGGATTCACGTGCACGGTTACATGCTTGACGAGCGGGCAATCTTGTTCGATGCGGTCGTGCACGATCTCGGCTCGCTCGTGAGCCTCGTTGAGTGAGAGCTCGCCGTCCATGGCGATTTCGACATCGGCGTAGAATTGGCTGCCAAAACGTCTGGTAACTACTGAGTCGATATGGTCGACGCCCTCGCATGCCGTCACGCTTTGGGCAATCTGGTCGTTGAGCTCCGATCCGCCGGATTCGTCGACAAGTTTCCCAATCGCCTCGCGGCCGACTTCCCAGGCAACTTTGAGGATGAAAAGGCAAATAATAATCGATGCGAGCGGGTCGCCGAGCGCAAATCCCATTTGAGCGGCGCCTACGCCGATGAGGGCCGCCACTGACGATAGCGCATCGGTGCGGTGGTGCCACGCGTCTGCCATGAAGACATCAGAGTTGATTTTGAGCGCGCCATGGCGCGTGTACCAAAACATCGCTTCCTTGACGACGATTGAGACGGCAGCGGCGATAAGCGCGAGCACGCTGGGAGCTTCGCTTTCTCCAGCAGTTGCACCGGCATTGGTAATCAGGTCCAGTGCAGCCTGTGCGCCCGCTACGCCAATGCCGACGCCGACGCCAGCGAGGATGAGGGCGAGTATCGCAGCAGCGAGCTGTTCGAAACGCTCGTGGCCATACGGGTGGCTCTCATCTGCCTCGCGGCGCGCGATGCGGTCGCCAACGTAGGCTACTGCAGTTGCCAAAACGTCCGAAGCGGAATGTACGGCGTCCGACACGAGTGCCATTGAATTCCCGAGCAAGCCCGCGACTAGTTTGAATACGGCTAAAAGGACATTTCCGCCCACGCCAACGGCACTCAACTGAGCGACAGTTCGATTGCGTTGCTTGGCAGAATCGTCTTCGGGTTTTCCGATGCTCGGCTCGACGACATGCGCGATGTCGTGAGGCTGTTGGTTGTTTGATGTCGTGTCCATGCACAACACCCTAGCACGCAGGTTGACGGTTAGTCATCAGAAACATTATGTTTGAAATAGATAACTTCACATATACTGCAAAATGAGTCACGCCCCAGGGGCAAAGCTCATTCTAGCGCCGCGGGGGAATGAGTCGCGCCCCAGGGGCATGACTCATTCTTCGGGCACATACTGATGCTCAGGGCTCCAAGCTAAACACATCTCGGCCGATTGGGAACCCAAAAATCATTAAGCAATCCAGCTGGCATCGAAATCATTCGAATCGGATGCGAAATACGTTTTGGAGTAGTAATACACCGTAGTGATGTCGCCATCAAAATAGATGGCTCCCGTAAGGGCGTCACCTGGAGCAATACTCGCGCTCTTGAGCAGGTCGCCCTCATCAAGGCCAATGGCCATAGCATTTATGGTGCCCATTTCGTCGGCCGCAGCCCAATCGAGCACATTGATCGACGCGTTCGAAGCACCCGTGTTCTGGTACCTAACATCGACGCGCGTGTACGAGTGGCCGTCGGGGTCTTCGACGCCGAACTCAATTGCGTCTACGGTTACTACGAGCCCGTCATTGAGCGTTGCTGAAGATCCTACGGGTAGGCCGTCGTTGCCGGCATTTGGCGAGCCTTCCGAATTGGTTTGCGAGGCTGCGGATTCGCCGTTAATACCGCTGATAGGAAGAATGCCGTTTCCTGCCATATTGGTAAGTGCCGACGCGAATACAAAGTTCAGCAAAAGTGAGATAACGATGGCGGCAATGCTGAGAGCGATCCCGACGATGGCAAACCGCCGCCCGCTCTTCTTATCTGCGCTTGTAGCCGAAAAC
>CADBQL010000091.1 GCA_902796815.1 uncultured Coriobacteriaceae bacterium
CGCACGCCCTCCCGGACGCTCCGCGATGGGACGGCAACCCCACCGCCCAATGAGTTTTGCCCCTGGGGCAAAACTCATTGGGCAACCATGCTGCCGAATGAGTCGCGCCCCTGGGGCAAAACTCATTACGTTACAGTTCGTCGAGCGGACCTTTGACACGTGCGAGTTCTTTGGACTGCTTGCCCGTCACGTGTTCAATCGAAAACTCGATCATGTGCAGATGCGCAAACCCGTGCTCGATTTCCGCAGCAAGAGCATCATCGTGACCAGGGTTGTACTTGTCGCCGAGCAGACGTATCGCCGCCATTTTTTGGGACTCATCATCGAGAATACGTACACGCCCGAAAGCAATGACGCTACGGTAATTGGTCGAGTAATCGCTCGGCACCACTTCATCAGCGTCGATTACGCAAAACGACGCTTTGTCGCATGACGAAATCGCATCGATTTTGTGACCGGAACGCGCGCTATGCATGAAGATTTTTCCCTCTGCGTACACATAGTTGATGGGAACGGCATACGGATAGCCCTCATCTCCGATAACAGCCAAAACCCCCGTTTTGCCACGCGACAGCACTATATTAACTTCGTCATCGGTCAGCTGCTGCTTAAAACGGCGCATCTTTCTAAACATAAAGAGCCTCTAAAATCCCAGATCATCATTGACAAGAATCACGTGAATGCGCCCTTCGTGACGCGAGAAACGCGTGATCAAGAATTGGCAGCAAATCGTATCGGGTGATTTGCAATTGAAGCAGGACCCCGTGCTTGCACAGGGCGTTGAAAGCCCGAAACGCTGCGCGTTGATGGGTGCCGCCACATTGCGAGCACGCTTAATCGCACCATCCACGTCATCGCAGACTTTGTTCATGCCGACTATGAACACAACCTTTCGAGGGCCCTGGGCAATAGCCGATACGCGGTTTGAGTTTCCGTCGATGTTGACCAATATACCGTCTTCGGTTATCGCATTGGCACTGGCCAAAAACACATCAGCGTCATAGGTCTTAAGCATCGCCTCACGCGGATCGCTCGCCGCATCGCGGTCGATAAAATCGTAATTGCCCGACTTGAGTGCATCGACCAACCCGATTTCGTGAGCGCTCATAGCACCGCCCATGCCAACCGTGCTCTGCTCGGGTATCAGTTCAAGCGCTTTTGCCAGAGCTTCTTCTTTCGTCGCGGCATAATATCCTGACATGTTGCGCGACTCCAAGCCTTTAATCACTTTTTGAGCCAACATTTCATTACGTTTCTTTTCGAATTCGCTCGAACCCATTGCTTACCCCTCTCTCATCGTTTTTTCCTGTTCACACTACTATACCGAAACGAGGGCGAATTACCCCGCCCTCGTTCGACAATTCATCAGCAATCGCTCGCAACTTTTTGGCGCATTTACGCTACTTGCAGCCAGCCTCTATGCGCAGCGTGAGCATGGCACCCGTGTCATAAGCCCGCGAGCCAGCCTCATCGTGTTCGCTGACCAAGTTAAATCCGACAAGCCGACGCTTTGAACCTCCCGTGCCCTCGGAGTACGCATCGCCTTCAAAGATATAGATGACGAGCATTTCGTCATTCTCGCGCACTTCCATTGTGCGCTCGGGCGTGACCTCCATCGTGCCAGCCGAAATGAACAGCATATCCTTGACTGCAATCGTGTTCATGCCAAACGCTCCAGGATGCGCCTGATCAGGCGAGGGCTCTCCTCCCGCAAGTTCAGCCGCGATGGCAGTACCGGCAACTGCACCTTGGACGGCTGCGTTTTTCCAAATACCTACGATGCGTTTTTGACCAGAAATCAGCTCGAGACCCTGCGCGACGTCGCCCGCTGCATAGACATCGGGATTACTCGTTCGCATGTAATCGTCGACCACGAGCGCACGGTCAATTTCGAGCGTATCGGCTTCGATGAAATCTAAGTTCGACTTCATGCCATGTGACACCGAAATCTCATCAAAGCAATCCACGTCGCCATTCGAAAACGTGACTTCGAGCTGCCAATCGCGCAAACCGCCCTCACGAGGAATACGCTTCACGGCCTTGACCGTCATACCGAGCCGCAGCTCGACGCCATATCCCTCAAGTCCGCGCTCGAAACGCTCAGCCGCCTGCGGCACCGCGTTGAAGTCGAGCACATGGGGATTCATGCCGACGAGGGTAACGCGCTTACCGCGGTTCAAGCAGGCCTCAAGCGTCTTGAGCGCCACCATCGACGCCCCGCTCACAAGCACGCGTTCACAGCTTTCATCTTCGAGAACGCTTTTGAGCCGCTCGGCGTTTTCCAGCGTGCGCATCACGAGAGGCTCGTAGCCGCCATCGCCTTCGACCTGCGGAAATCCATAGCACATTGGCGTCGCACCCGTCGCAATGACGCATTTGTCATACGGATAGCCACCTTCGCGTGTATACACCTTATGGCCTTCGACGTCGAGTCGCTCGACCGGCCCTTCTTGCACGAAATCCAAATCGAGCTCGGCGAGCTGCTCGGCACTCCAAGGGAAGCATTCCTCCAGAGTTTTTTCGCCTCCCGCATAATACGAAGTCAGGATCGGGCTATAGGGAAGCGTGTCAATATCCGAAAACACGCGCACGACCCCCGCGAATCCCGCACGCCTCAACGCGATGGCAGCGTTAACGCCTGCAGTCCCAAATCCAATTATCGCGACAACCGGATTGGCCGCCTTCGCTGCATTTTCGCTCATTATTTGCTCCGTTCTTCTTCAAATCGAATCGAATTCTTGGAAAGCCTGTTCGACGGCAACATCGAGCGCGCCGATTTTCACTCCATTCGATTCGTGCGATACACCTTTATGCGAACACCTGCGCCAACCAAGCGCCGTATTCGCCATACCACATACTGTTGAGCTGGTAGAACACAAGATTCCAATCGAATTGGCTCTCGAACAGCAACTCAGCATAATGCTTGTTCACAATGTTGCGTGGATTGCTCATCATACGGTATGCATATGTATAAGTGCAGGTCGGACACATCGTGACGACCGTCGAACCGTCGGGCGCGAACGAAAGCTTTTCGTCAGCCTGCTGCGCTTGGCGATCGGGGTCGAACGCGCTCACGGCACCACCTGCACCACAGCAGCCGTGGAAAATCGTCGGCACCTCAGCATCAATGCCAAGCGCTTCGCACGTGTCTTCGAGATAGGTGCCGTCCCGGTCCTGACACGACTTCGAAATGCAGAGCGGCGTCTCAGGTAAAGGCTTCTTGGGCTTGAAACCGTGAGCATTCAAGAAGGCCGCAAGCGACACGACTTCGACGTCGACACCCGTACGAGCCAGCGCACGCTTCATATCGTTAGCGCAACCAGGGCAAACGCATACGAGCTGCTTAGCCTTGGAATCGGCGAGCTCACGAGAGTTCTTGTCACAGAGCGCTTCGGCCCGGTCGAAAAAACCGGCACTACGCAGCGAAGAGCCACAGCAACTGTCGAGCATCGTCGTTTTTCCACCGAGCTCCTCGACCGCCGCGAAAATCTCGCGCGTAAGCTCAGGTCCATAAGCAGCTAGCGAGCATCCAGGGAAAAAGGCGACGTCAAAATCAGTATCAGCTGGCGCCACATCGGTATCCACGTGGCGTGTGAGGTCAGCGTATCCGATTCCGTGAATAGCGCGATACGCTGTAAAAATATCCCATTGCTCATCAACGAGCACGCTTGTGTACGTCTCGCGAGGAATGAGGCCGAGCTTGCGGAAATCAACGCGCGCGTTGTAGATAAGATCGCATACGTCGTTGTGAGCAAAGCACGTATTCTTGCACGACGTGCAGAAGAAACAACCCCGCACCGCCTGTACGAGTTGGCCGTTTTGGGCGATATTGGCAGCAAGCTCATCGCTGGAAGCAGAGTTGCGCTCCGCTTCGAGCAGGGCTTGCGCAATGTCTCCAAGCGTCATATCAGCCGCAGTAAGCGAGCTGCACGCCTGCGTGCAGTGGCCACATTGGGTGCATTGTCCCGTGAATTTCCAATAGGCATCAGATCGTTCGAGCAATCCCATGATGCATAATCCTTTCTACGACGACGCCCCATCAGGCGCCTCGATCGGCACGACCTCCCCTAACGTCATGCGCGTTACCATCATTATAGTTTGAGCCAAACACTATCCTTGGCAAAAACGATTAAAGCGCAGAAAGGGCTGCTTTGAAAGCGAGGCTGCGCGGTGTGGGCATGCTGTCGAATTGGATTTGATAGGCGCATCGGTCCATATCGATCGCCACAATGGCACCAGCACCGAACACAGGGTGCACAACACGGGCACCAATCCCGAAGGCGGGACCCGCGGCATCCTGGTCAAGTTTGGCGTCGAAAGCACGAGCATAGGCGCGGGCATCCTTGACAAGCGAATCTTCGAGCGGCGTTTCGAAATCCAATAAATCGGGGTCGATATCGAACACGAACCGGCTCGGATAGCGCGGCATTCCATCGTGCGAGCTGCCATCCGCGCAGGTCAAGAACAGACCACGCTCGGCTCGCGTCAAGGCGACGAAGGCGAGACGACGCTCTTCTTCCATAGCCTGCGTCGTTTTCGTCTTGCGTGAAGGCAGCACACCTTCGTTAAGTGCGCATAAGAACACATACGGAAACTCAAGGCCTTTGGCGGCGTGAATCGTCATAAGCTTGACCTTATTTGCCGACAAACCTGTATCGAGATTGGTCATATGCGA
>CADBQL010000092.1 GCA_902796815.1 uncultured Coriobacteriaceae bacterium
AGCCGTTCGATGCATTCTCGACGTTCTCTCAGATCAAGACCTACTTCGTACTCATGGAGCAGCTCGCCGAGCAAGCGTGCACGCTGTTGTTCCTGCGCTTGCGTCATCGAAAGCTCGGCGTCCATGACGGGTAGGTCGGCCACGCGCGCATACAGCTCTTTCATATAGTTAAGCGCTTGCACCACGCGTCTGCGATTACCGAGGCGCAGCACGGGCAAGGGGAGCGGCTCGCCATTGCGCTTGAACGAACGTAACGCCTTGAAGACGCCGTCGACCGGATGGTTGTTAAACGATGCGAACAACATCGTCTTGCCATTGAAGAAAGCGTTGACCAGGATGTTTACAATCGTCGTTGTCTTGCCGGTGCCAGGCGGGCCTTGCACGTAGGTGAGCGGGTATTTCATAACCTGGTGCGCTGCGAGCAACTGATCGAGGTTTATGCGGCGATCAAGCAGTATGAGCGGGTATTCTTTGCGGCGAACGGGGCGCTTGGTCAAGTCTCCGAAAAAAGCCTTGAGAGGGATGGTCAAGCTTCCCGTCTCGGTCATTTCGCAGATTGCGTCGTATTCGGCCGCGAGGTTGACGGGCGTTTCTCGCGCGATGATCATGATGTGCGGCTCGTCGTCGACGAGCTGGCCGTCTCCGACACGCTCTGCGATGCGGTCTTTTAGCTCCTCGCGATAGAGCTCGAACTGGTCGAGCAGGAGCAAGTCGGCGTCATCGAGATAGCGCCGGATTGTTAGCTGTTCGCTCGCGCGCCCGTTCGATACCTTGAACTCGCGGCAGATGATGGTGTTGCGCCCGATGACGAGTTGGCGCTTTTCGGCATCGAGGCGTAGCTGGCGATAGGCGAGCACGTACAATCCGCGTGGCGTGTGTACCGAAAGCACGTTGATTGCAATCTGCTCGTGGATGGGCAAGGCTTGCTGGTCGGCTTGTTGATTTGAGCTTTTGCGAGCCTTGCGTTGCGCTGTCTGCATAATCGTCTTGAACTGGTCGTCGTCGAGGTGCACTGCACCGTGCCTGAACGAGTCTTCGTCGATGTGCTCGACGAGCGCGAATTTCTTCGTGTACGGGACGGTGTTGAGCTTCGTGCAATCCGAAAGGTAATCGAGCACTTTAAGGTTCGGTACCGTTCCGAATATTGAGGCATAGCGCTCCTCGTTGCGCTCGATGTCGGCGATGAGCTCTTTCGGCGTGGGAAAATACGAGCTGTCGACGACTGATGACCAAATGATCGAGTCGATCTGTACGGTGAGGTCGGCCGGCTCGTACGTGCCCAGGTGCAGCCCTCGCGCATCGATGCGGCGACGCTTGGGGTCGATGCCACGGATGCCGAGCCAATAGTGCGTTGTCTGGCCTTGGGCATTACGGTATTCCACCGAAAGCCATTTGCGTTCGTGAATACTGCGAAATATGTCCCTGCTCACGTTCATGCTGTTCAGAAATGGTATCAATCGTCACGCGCAATGGCAATCGCGAAAAATGAGTCTTGCCCCTGGAAATGAGTCTCGCCCCTGGGGCATGACTCATTCGGCAGGTCAGCTGCCGTCCCGCCGCGCGGCGCCCGGGAGGGCACGTGCCGGCCTGGCTTCGCGCTGCTGCGCAGCGCTGCAGAATCGCCGGTCGTGCGCCCACCGGGCGCCCCGCTTCGGCAATGAGTCTTGCCCCTGGGGCATGACTCATTTTGCTCACTGTGGCAGAAGAGCTTTTCGGGCATCGAAAAGCGCTTTTACGATTTGGTGTGCTCGTTGGTTCGATGCGTCTGAGTCGGGCTGATCCGTTAGGATGACCATGAGGTACGGATGGCCGTTTTCGTCGATGTACGCGCAGTCGGTCGTTGCGCAAAGGCCGTCTTCGGCAATCCAGCCGGCCTTGTTTCGCACGGTTACCCCAGTGTTTTCCAAGGCACTGCGGATAAAACTTCTGTTGGTTCGCGAAAGCAAATCCGCAAACCATTTTGCCTCGTCGGTATTTATTTTTAGGAACTGGAACAAATCGGCCCAGATTCGCGCCATCGATTTCGCGGAGGTCGTCGCATAATACGGCGCATACCCGTCGAATTCGATTTCGTAGCTATCCAGCCAATCTTTATAACCCTGCCCAACGTAAGCGGCAGCAAAACTGTCGTACGCGTCGTTGTCGGAATACAGGATGGCCGCCTCCACATTGCTGCGTTCGTAATCGGCGAGGTCAGCGTTTTCGTCTTGAAGCGCAAACGAGATGAGGGCAGCCTTGAAAGCGCTTGCCATATAAAAAGACTCTCCAGCATTGCGCGCAATGCCGCGTCCGGAGGTCAAATCCAAAAAGACGAACCCGCAGTCGTATCCGGCATTTTTGAGTTCCGTGATGGCGCGTTTGATTTCGCGTTTCTTGCTTTTTGCAAGGGAGGGGGGACTCTGCTCGTCGCTTACTGTGAACACCGTCAGTGTTTGGTTCGTGGGGATTGCTTTCAGTGTTTTGCCTGTCATCTTCGCACTGAGGTCGATAGCAGGTGTGGTTGTCGAAAGGGAAGATTTGTTCCTGGACTGCTTGCTGGACTGGTTGCTGGACTGGTTGCCGCCCTGGTTATTAGATTGCTTGCTGAATTGATCGTTGCTTCTGCTATCAGGCTGCTTGCCGCTCTTTTTAGCGGATTGTTGGCTTATGGTTTTTTTGGAGGCGCTTGAGGACGAGCTTGCTTGATTGGAAGGTTTTCCCGAAGTGCTTGCTGACGAGCGCGATTGACCTGTCGGTTTGTCCGGAGCGCTTGCTGTCAAGGATGATTTGCCCGAAGCGCTTCCAGCAAACAGTGCTTTAGCCCGTGCGTTGCGGGAATTGCCCTGCGTCGTTTTCGTGAGGGATAGTGAAGCGAGATCTCCGCTTTGGGCGTACAGAAACGAGAGCGCATCAGTGTATTCAAAAACCAAGGCAGCATGTGAGGTCGGCAAGCTTTTGGATTCAGTTTCGATTATGCTTGATTTGGTGGAAGCGTGCGACTCGGGAGTTGCGCCGCTATATTCAGGAGGTTGAAAGGCATATAGCGCCACTACATAGACTGCGCATACGACGAAGAACACGCCAATCAAAGCCCCCTTCTTTTCGGAAGCCTCTTTGCGCGATTCGTCATTGCGTGCGCTTTGCAATGCGAAAACACCTCGTCTAGATGCGCGATGTCCAATGAGTCATGCCCCTGGGGCAAAACTCATTCCGAGATGAGTTGCGTCCCAAGGGCGGAAGTCGCTCTCCTGCAAATGAGTCACGCCCCAGGGGCGAAACTCGCTCGCTTTCTGCATGATAGCATGCATGACAAGACGGTGGAGAGCTGGTTTTTTGACATGTTCAGATGGATTTCGAACCACGAAAGCGAGCCATCCCCGTTGCGTGTCTGAGTATCTTCGTGAGCTGCTCCTAAGGGCGCTTCGACGGGTTTGCGTCCTTTTCCAAAGATTACAAAACAGCAAACGATTGCGACCAGGACGTTAACAACACGGGGTTGCTCCTACTTGTGGGCGCGACTATGCCGTATTCTGTCGCCAATGCGATATGAGCTGCTTTCTGGGGGCAGCTCATTCAGGGCGAATTAAGGTTGCCATGACATACTGAACGCACAACGGAAACGAAGGAGAAAGGAACCCCCATGAACGCAACATTCAACGAAGCTCCAGGCGCAACCGTCGTAACCATCATGGCCATCGTATGGCTCGCACTTCTGCTGGTCGCGCCACTTTTCGCCCTGCTCTAGCATGAGGCGCTTTAGCGCCGATGCGCCCCCTAGCTGCGCGCCAATCCCCCGGTGCGCGCAGCTAGGGGGCGCATCCTTTTCGCCGTTTCGTTTTGTCCTGAAAAAACTTTTGGCCTAAATAATTGTATTAAAGTCATATTTTTGCCATACTTATGTGACAGGATCAGCGAAGGGGGAATCTATGGAAAGATTGGCGCACAAATCAATCGCGATAGTTATTGCAATGATGTTGGCGATGGGGCTTGCGGCTTGCCTCTGTCCAAAAACTGCACATGCGGATCGCTATTCGAAAACGTTGATGCTGACAGAAAGATACTTCGATGGAGAAGGAATCACGTATCAAGGCTACAAATGCTATCCCCGCGGTAAGGGTTTGGCAGTTGTGCAGGACAACAACAAAAGCTCGGTAAAGGTTCCTGCGACGCTCAAAGGTAAGCCAGTCGTTGCATTCTCTACAGGCGACGGAGTGAAATCGGTGGATCTAAGCAAAGCCAGAAACCTCGAGTGCTTGATAGTCTCGGGCAGCCTGAAGAAAATTGACCTTTCAAAGTGTCCTCGCCTGAAAATCTTCGCTTGCTTCCAAGCCAAATATGCATTGAAAATCGATTTTTCCCAGAACAGCAAGCTCAAATATATGTTTGCTTATGGCCCTGTTAAGAGCGTGGACACGTCCAAATGTCCTTTCCTCAAGGTTCTCGAATTGTCGAGCACGAGAATAAGCAAGTTGGACGTTTCGAACAACAAGAGACTTGTGGAGTATTATGGCGACGAGAATCCGCATATGACGGCGCTAAACTTTGCCAAGAACACAAATCTCACGACGCTAAATTGCGCCTCCTGCAACATCAAGAGGCTCGTGCTTCCGAGCAACGGCAAGCTAAGCGACTTGGGATGTCGCTCCAACAAGCTTACGAGTTTGGACCTCTCGAAAAGCAAAAGGCTCGTCAATCTAGATTGCTCTAATAACAAGCTGACGAAGCTCAGGGCAGCGGGGTTGAGCAAGTTGGAATCGCTTTACTGCGAAAAGAACAAGATAGCGAAAATCAATCTTACTGGCTGCAAGCGTTTGGCATATTTCGATTGCTCGAGCAATAGGCTCACTGGATTGAGTGTTTCGAAAAAGACCAAGCTCGAGACCGTTTACTGTGACAGGAACAGGCTTGTTAGGTTCTACGTAACAGGATGCAAGAGTCTTGCTACCCTCAACTGTTCGCACAACAAGCTGACGAAGCTCAGCGTTGGTACCTGCCCGAAGCTTTTCGACCTCGATTGTTCCTACAACAAGCTGACGAAGCTCAGCGTGGCGAAGAATCCTCGACTCTGGGATTTGAATTGCAAGAACAACGCTTTGACCGGTCTCAATGTCACGAAGAATGCCAAGCTTAAGTATGTCGACTGCAGAAACAACAAGATTACTGCGCTCAAGCTTGCCAAGGCAGAGGGCGAATACAATCGTTTGTTGTATTCTGGCAACCCACTCAAAGCTCCGACAGTCAAAACTCAATCGCAGCTGACGACTGCCGTTTTTTAGCTGCCGGGCACTTTAGCGAACGAGGCGTCCAACTTTTATTGGGCGCCTCGTTCTTGGATCTTCAACCTGGTCCTCTACGCGAAGCGCGAAAGGCGGAAATCCACCTGCTATGCGGGTGGATGATAACGGACGCTACGCGAGCTCCTCCTCCCTTCTACACCACCCGCTATGCGGGTGCTCATGTATTTCTGCGCGAAACTCATTGAAAAATCCCAACAGTTCCCGATTATGGGACAGCATATGCGTTTCCCAATTCTCCACAGTCTGTTCGATTGACAAACCCATTCCAAAAATGCGAACATGTGTTTGTCAAAAAATGGCAACGTCGACGTGCTTTCCATATATGAAGAACGAAAAGCCTGGTTAAGGCTTGGATTCGTGCGGTCAAAAAAGGGGGTGCCATGGATGGAGTGTTCGGATCGCATAATTTTCCACAGCGACATGAACTCGTTCTACGCGAGCGTCGAACAAGCGGAGCGCCCCGAACTGCGAGGCAAACCTGTCGTCGTGGCGGGCAAAGAAGAGCTGCGCCACGGCATTGTGCTCACGAAAAGTATCGAAGCCAAGAAGTACGGCATTCAGACGGCAGAAGCGCTGTGGCAGGCTCGCGCCAAATGCCCCGACCTTATTGTACTGCCGCCGCGTTACAGGCTGTACCGGCGCTATTCCGAGATGGCGCGCAACATATATTATCAGTACACCGATCTCGTGGAACCGTTTGGGCTCGACGAGTGCTGGCTCGATCTCACGGGTTCGCTTGCGCTCCATGGAGGCGATGCGAATTTGGTTGCCCGCGAGATTTCCGAGCGCATCAAGGCAGAGTTGGGCTGTACGGTTTCGATTGGCGTTTCGTGGAACAAGATTTTCGCGAAATTTGGTAGTGATTACAAGAAGCCCGACGCTATCACGTGCGTCACACGCCAGAATTATCGCCGCATCGTCTGGGGCGCGCCCGTACGCGACCTTTTGTATGTGGGACCAGCGACTGAGCGCAAGTTGCATGCATACGGCATCTGCACGATTGGGCAGCTAGCAAGTGCATCCGATGCGTATTTGCAACGAAAGTTCGGAAAGATCGGCTTCGTGCTGCGGACGTTTGCGCGGGGCGAAGATGCCACGCCCGTGAAGCCCTACGATCCTTCGATGCGCGATGTCGAACGTGAGGTCAAGAGCTATGGAAACGGCCTGACCGCGCCGCATCCTATAACGTCGGCCGCTGATGCGCGGGCGCTCATATGGCTGCTTTCCGAATCGGTGGCCCAACGCATGCGTGCCGATGGAGTGAGGGCGCGTACGGTTTCCATCGGCGTACGTAGTGACGTGGACCTTTCGGGATACGGCTGCCAGGTCAAGCTCGAGCGGCCGTCGTGTGCGACGCGCCACGTGGCCCATGCGGCATGGGACCTCTTGCGCGCGTGCGAGCCGTTTGGAGAGGACCATCCCATCCGCGCCCTGCACGTGCGCGCATCTGACCTGGTGGAAGCACGGCGCACGAATCAGCTCTCGCTGTTTGAGGCTTCAGGCCCTGATTGGGAGGAGCTTGATATGTGCATCGACGAGCTACGTCGGCGCTTTGGCAACACGTGCATCATACGAGGCACCGAGCTTTTGGACGAATCGCTTGTTGGCATGGATATCAAGGATGAAAATACGGTGCATCCGGTGGGGTATTTCCATCGATAGGGAAGAGGGTGTGTGCAGATGGGCCGATGAAGTTAATCCCCCTTGGTTCATTCGGAGCGAGTCGATGGGGTTTGGCTCATTGGCTCAAACCACGACCAAAAGGAGTCTCCCTCAGCCGCATTGGAGAGGAGTGAGCGTCCTTTTCGGTCCGCTTTTGGCATGAGGAGCGATTATGGTTCAGGGAATAGAGAGCAGGCGGAAGCATTATGTGCAGGTGCTTGCACGCATAGACGAAGACGGCTGCGTGACGCCCCTATCAGTGACCTGGGATGATGGCCGCAGGTTCGAGATTGACCGCGTACTGGATGCTCGCCAGGCCGCCTCGCTCAAGGTGGGCGGTACCGGCATGCGCTATCTTGTGCGCATTGGTCAGGCGACGACGTACCTGTTTTATGAGGATCCGCGCTGGTTCGTAGAGGAAAAGATTCCATGCTAAGAAAGTTTTCGCGATGGAGGGAGCGACAGAAACCGCAAGGACTCTCTAGGCTCATTATTGGCTTCTGCGCCCGTTAAGCTTTACGTTCCACCATACAACGATGCCGAATGTGCCTGCTGCGGGAATGAGCATGACGAGCCACATATGTGAATACGCTGGAAGCAAACCTCCCACCAGGGGTGTCATAAACTCGATGGCGTTTCCGCCAGTGACGGGGCCGAGGAGCATGCCCAGGTCAAGACCTGTGAAAACGGTGTTACTTGCTGCACCGCGCCTAGAGGGCTCGACTGAACTCAGGCCAAGAGTCTGGATAAGAGGAGCGCAGCACCCGAAACCCGCAGAACCGAGTACGGCAGCCACGAGCAAGCCGTTCATGTCTTTCGCCTGCGAAAGCGTTACATATGATGCTGCGAAGAACAGGATGCCTACGATAAGTACGCGCGCGGATCCGAATCGATCGGCGAGCTTGCCGAGCACGGGTCGTGTCACGATCAGGCACAGCGCATATACGGTAAAGTAGAGGCCGATGCCTTCGATGCCGAGGAGGGTACCATACAAAACCAGATATGATGCTGTGCACGAAAATGACGTTGCAAGCAGCATGAGGGCGAACGCCTTATCGAGCGCTTCCCGCGCGAACATGCGCGAGATCTTGAACTCGTAAGGTGGGCGCTCGCGTGGGATTTCCCTAATGATGAATATTCCGCACATTGCCGCGAGCAAGAAGCCTGCCGCGAGGAAATACGCATTCGAAAACCCGAACTCATCGACGAGCCAAAGGCCCACCGCAGGTCCTATGACCTGGGCGCATGATTGTGCAAGCGTGTAGATGCTTATGCCGCTGGCAAAACGGGACGTCGGTAGGTATTCGGATACGAGCGACATAGCCAATGGTCCTGCACATCCGATGCCAATGCCGTGTAGAAGCCGTGCGGCGATGAGCAGCGGCAGCGAATCGACGATGCCGTAGAGGATAAATGCGGTGCCGATAATCGCCTGCGCAATCAAAAGAAGCCGTTTTCGCGAGAAGCTGTCGAAAGCAGGGCCCGCAAACGGGCGTATGAGCAGGGCGGTTATCGCGAACGAGCTGACAACCGTACCCACAAGTGCCGTACCCGCACCCAGGTGGTCGGCGAACAGCGGAATCGTTGTATTCGCCATGAACGCCGCCATGCTCTGAAAGAAGTTCACAATCATGAGCATAACGTATGGGAAGCTCCAAATGCTTTCCGTTTTGTGTGCGTGTCGTATGTCTTCCTCATTCGGCATGCTTAGAAGTATATCGCCGCAATACGCCTCGACGTACAAGAAATCGGTCATTGTGCTCAGATGGCATGCTCGTCCGAACTCACATGGTCTGCAAAACTTCGGCCGTTTATCGGCGCAATCGCTTTTCCTAGTCATATGCTTCGTTGACTTGACTTCGCATGAGGTCAACAATCAAGGGCGCAAAAAAGAACGAGAAGGGAGAATCAACACCATGAAGCTTGTGATTCCAAGTGAAACCGCAGATGGCTTCAATGCCATCCGCAGCGGTCATTTCGGCCATACCCCGTATTTCACAGTCGTCGAATATGACGACGCCATGAACATCGTCGGCGCTGAACCGGTCAAGAACGTTGACCACGACGAATTTGGCTGCGGCGGTGTCATCGACTATGTGCTCGGGCTCGGCGTTGACGCTATCCTAACCGTCGGCATGGGTATGCCACCCCTGATGCGCTTCACGCAAAACGGCGTTATCGTGTACTCCGAGCGTATGACTCCGGGTGTCGGCGATGTGGC
>CADBQL010000093.1 GCA_902796815.1 uncultured Coriobacteriaceae bacterium
CGTGTTCGGCGCGTGGCTTTCGGTTGTGGTGGCGCTTGCGTTCATGACAATGTCGGCCATGAGCTTCGCTGGCATCACGGAAGGTGAGCTCTACGATGCTAATAATGCGATGGAAAGCGAGCTCAATTACCTTTGTACGCAGTTCGAATATTCCGACGAGCGTAGCAACTTAACTACCAAGCTGTTTGAAGACGTTGATCTGGACGGTCTCGAGTTGGACGATGAGTTCGTTGAAAGGATCGGCGAGGCGTATTCGGATGAAAGCATCTTGAGAGGTTACACGCTCCAAGAAGACGGCACCGTTATCTTTGCCGTTGACGGTGTTATTTATGCAAGCAATGATCCGCAAATTACGCCAGGTGAATCGATTGACAAGGTGTTCGGCAGCGACGTGGCCGATGCGGTCAACCTCAGCTTAGAGAACGAGCAGATGGAGCGCTTCGTCTTCGATGGCGTCGGGTCGCAAGAAAACGATTTCGAACAGGCGCTTGAGACCAAGATTCGCTCCCAGATCGCCTATCTGCTCGCCAAGCGCCCGCAGGTTTCCTCCTTTGAAGGAGAGTCTCAGGTTGTCGTCATGATACAGACGTCCGATCACGTGTTTAGGGACCGGCCGTCCGTCATGATGTGGATGACAGCTTCGGCGCTTGGTTTGTTGCTCGCCGTGTTCCTCATCGTGTCCCAGCTAATCTACCGTGTTGTCACGCGGCGTATCGAAGAGGAAAACGAAGCGCTTCTGCGCATTACGGCAGGCAATCTTGACACGCGAGCTGAAGCAGGGGGAACGCTCGAATTCGATTCGCTTTCGGAGGGCATCAACACCACGGTCAGTGCGCTTCGCGGTTGGATTGCCGAAGCCGAAACGCGCATGGACGCGGAGCTAGCCACGGCTAAAGCCATTCAGGAGTCGGCGCTGCCGAGAATTTTCCCGCCATATCCTGACATCCAGCGCTTCGACATCTATGCGTCTATGAACGCTGCGCGCGAAGTAGGCGGTGATTTCTACGACTTCTTCCTCATCGGTGACTCAGGCCCTCATGCAGGCAAGCTTGGTTTTGTGATTGCCGACGTGTCTGGCAAGGGCGTGCCGGCTGCGCTGTTCATGATGAAGGCAAAAACCCAAATTCGCGACTACTTGGAATCCGGCATGGAAGTCGGCGAAGCTGTCGAAAACGCCAATCGCCAGCTCGTCGACGGCAACGATGCAGGCATGTTCGTGACGGCCTGGGTGGGCGTGCTCGATTACTCCACGGGACACGTCGATTACGTGAACGCCGGGCACAATCCGCCGCTGCTTTGGCAGCGCAAGGGCGGTTGGCAATGGATGAGAAAGAAATCGGGACCGATTCTGGGGCTGTTCGACATGCCGTACTGCGCGCATTCAGTCGAGTGCCAGGCGGGCGATACGTTCCTTCTCTACACTGATGGCGTCACCGAAGCGTTCAATATGGACGAGGAACTCTATGGCGAGGAGCGGCTGCTTGCAGTGGCCGAAGCGGGTTTCCGGCTGCATCCGCGCGAGTTGCTCGAATCCGTGCGCGCAGACGTCGCTGCCTATGTGCAGGAAGCCGAGCAATCCGACGATATCACGATTCTTGCGCTCGAGGTCGGAGTGCCGCCCGAGGTTACCGCCACAATCGAAGTGCCCGCGCGCACCAAAGAGCTTGAGCGCGTGAACGAATTCCTACATGCCGAGCTCGAGCGACGCTTGTGTCCGCAGCGCGCGCAGAATCAGCTCGACATCGCCGTGGAGGAGCTGTTCGTGAACGTGTGCAACTACGCATACCCGAATGCGACCCCAGAAGAACCTGGCCACGTGCGCATCCAGCGAACCTACACTGCCGAGCCGGCGTCCATTACCGTCGACATCATCGACGAGGGCGTGCCCTACAATCCGCTCGAAAAACCCGATGCGGTCACGCCCGACAACATCGAGGACGTACCTATCGGTGGCTTGGGGATTCTCATGGCCAAACGCTGCACAGACGAAATGCATTACGAGCACACGGACGGATGTAATGTCGTCACCATCGTAAAGCGCTGGTAGCGGAGGCGCATGCGAACAGGCAGCGCGCCGCCTGTTCGCATGCTCGACTTGTGTATGGTAGACTTCAACAATATCTATGCAGCTTAAGTAAGGAAATGCGATGGCAGAATCCAAGAGCACCAACATCCCTGAACTCAACGATATCGACGAGCGGCTCGCTGCAATCGAGAATGCAGAGCGTGCCATTGACAGCGCCTATACCACGGGAAGGGCGGAGCGCGCCAAGATTACCATGATGGCGCAGCTCGACGCGGCTGAAGCCGTTGCCATGGCTGGCATCGCAATGGAAGCGGACGAACAAGCCGATGAGGCTATGCGCATCGCAGTCATAGCTGACAAGAGCGGAAACCGCGAGAAAGCCAAGGCCGCCCGAAAGAAGGAGCGCGAAGCGCGCAAGAAAGCCAATGCCGACCATAAGGCTGCGACGAAATCCGCTAAGCAGGCCTACGACGCGATTAAGTTCAGCGCTCCGAACAAGATGGGCTTCATGCGCTTCGTGCAGGTGGTTTTCGCAATTCATATTGGCTTTAGCCTCATATGGCTCATGTTGACGTCGCGCGATTCGGTGTCTTACAACGTCAGCACTTTTATGGACTGGGCTATGGTCATCCTGGAAGGTGTGGCTTTCTGGATGTTCATCAACCGCTACAAGGTGGCGCGGCCTTTCGTAATCGCGATGGCGGCGTTCGGTCTTATAGTTCCGGCAGTCGTCGACGTGACGCTCGGGCGTTTCAACCCGTTTACGCTCGAGATCAACGGTGCCATCTACGTATTCCTCATCCTGTACTTCCTGCTTTCCAAGCGTGTCAAAGGAACGCTTGTAAACAACTTTTCCGAGCACAAAGGCGATTACGAAAAGGATGACTTCGTCATAGACCGGCGCGGATGGCCGTTCTATCGCAACCTCATCATGTATTTTATCGTGTTCTCGGTTATTGGGCATTGGATGGAAATGGGCATGTGCCAATTCATCATCATGGGACTTGTCCAGGGTGACTACGACCCGAACAATACCATGCTCTGGCGTGATTGGCTCTATCCGTTCCCCATGGAGGGTGCCGCCGTCGTCATCATCGCGCTTGTGCTCTATCCTTTCTATCTGTGGCTGAAGGAAAAGGTGAAGCCGCGCGCTCTGGTGTATGTGATCAGCTTCCTGTCGGGCGCGCTTCTGTGCTCGCTCATCGAGTTCAGCATGGGCTTGGTCGTAAACGCCGATCTGCAGCTGTGGGATTACCGCGATAACTTCTGCAACATTATGGGACAGGTTTGTTTGCAGAATACGATGGCGTTCGGCGTGGTGGCCTCGATTATCACCTGGTGGGTCTATCCCCTTATGGAGCGGTGGATTGCCCGCGTGCCGCGCGATAAGATGAACATCGTGTTCGTGGTCGTCGCCATATTCGGTGCTATCATCTGGTCGCTTTACCTCATCAACCCACCTGGCGTCGACGAGCAGAACAAGCATCCCGAGCAAGCCGCCGAAATACTCGCGCAGCAAAAGGCAGACGAAGCGGCCTTTGAGGTATTTATGAACAAGGAGTCGATACAGGATTGCGCCGAGGCGATGACTTTGACGAGCGAAGAGCTTCGCAAGATGGTCAACAGCACCGATAGCTTGACGGATGCCCAGAAGAAAGAACTGCTCGCGGAAGTCGACAAGATTGACGGCGGCCTGAGCGCTTTCGACAAGAAGGCCGATGCTATGCTTTCTGAGGCGGAAGCGTCGGCAGCGGTGCCGGCGGTTGCGACTTCGGGCGAATCGGCGTCGGCGGCTGCGTCGGAAGCTTCGGGCGAGCCGGAAGCGTCAGGGTCTGCAGCTGCATCGAAGGCTGCAGCCTCGGCTTCGGGCGAATCGGCGTCTGCCGCTAGCTAGCTGTTCGTTTAGAGATTATCGGTTTTTGCGGGGCGTTTGATTCGCCTTCGGAAATCTGCATTCCAAAATGAGGAGCGCATGAGCGAAGAAGCGGAAAAGACCACGGAACATCGGGAGCGCACGCCCCTCGGTCTGGTCGTGCGCGTAATCGAGTTGTATTTCATGTTGGTCATCGTGACCGTGCTCGGCTACGCGCTGCTCAAGTCTGCGGCAGCCTTTGATTACGACATCACGCTTTTGCGCATCATGGTAACAATGGCGGCAGCTGCTCGCTCGGTGTGGCTCATCGAGAAACGCTCGGCGCAAACGAGGCTCTATGTGGTCGTTTCGATGTGCGCCGTCATCGTGCTCTCGGTGCTCGACATGGCTTTCGGCGGCGAGTACGACCGCATTGCTGCGGTCGTGAGCTGGCCTGTGCTCATTGCGGGCGGCATCCTGTATTTCGGGGGGTCGCTTTTCATCGTCGGGTATTTCGCGTTGTCGCCGCACGTCAAGCGGGTGTTCGTGAAAGAAGATGCCGATAGCGCCCGTGTGGCTGCTTCCGTGCAGCCTACGCATGATCCCGGGGAGAACATATACGAGAAGCCTTTCACCTGGCCGTGGCTTCGCAATCTCGTCATCTACTATTTCGCCTTCTCGATCATGGGGCACTGGGCCGAAATAGGCTTCTGCTGGCTCATCGTGCTCGGCGTGGTCATGGGTGACTACGACTTTTCGCATGCGCAGCTTTGGGATTGGTGGCTGTGCCCATATCCAGCCGAAGGAATTGCGGTCGTACTCATCGCGCTTTTGCTCTTCCCGTTCAAGGAATGGGTGCTTAAGAAAACGGGTGGGCGCGTGTGGTTGACGCTTATCATCAGCTTCCTCGTAAACATGATCGTCTGCGCGTCTATCGACTTCACGACGGGCATAACCGCCAATGCCGATTACCATCTGTGGGATTACCGCGATTTGCCGTTCAACTTCATGGGGCAGATTGTGTTGCAGAACACGCTGGCGTACACGATGGCCGCCACGTTTATCGTGTGGGTGGTGTATCCTCTTATGGCCAAATGGCTCCACCGCATGCCTGCACGCTACGCGAACGGGCTGTTCGTGGGTTTTTTGGCATTCTACCTGTTCCTCGAAGTGCTTTACTATGTGCATATCGGGCCTGGCGGGCTCGTGTTTGGGTGAGGCAGCGTGCTCAAAAAAAGAAAGCCACCTTTTTGGCGCAGAGTAAGCTGTAATGTACAGTGGGGGAGGCTGTCTAAGAATAGCCCAAAAAGGATACTCCTCTTTGGGCTAATTCCTGTCGGCAAGCCAATGTCCTGCGCTTTAGCTGCAGTAGCCCAAAGAGGAGTATCCCTTTTGGGCTATTCTTAGACAGCCTCGGGGGCAGCGTGGTTCGCAACTGCGACAATTTGAAAGGTGCTTTTGCATGGCGATCGAAACAGGCCTCACGTCAGCGCAGGTTGCTCAGCTTGCTCGGGAGGGGAAGGCGAACATCGTTCCATCGAAGTCGAGCATGAGCGTTGCGGGGATTGTCGCGCGCAACGTTTTTACGTACTTCAATGCGATTTTCGCCCTGCTGGCGGTTTTGGTGATCATCGCTGGCTCGTACAAGAGCCTAACGTTTTTGCCCGTTATCGTGGCTAATACGATCATCGGCATTGTCCAGCAGCTACGCGCCAAAAAAGTACTCGACGAGCTGGCTTTGCTCGATGTGAGCGAGTACACGGTCATCCGCGATGGGCAGGATGTGCGCGTTGCTTCCGATGCGCTCGTCTTGGGCGATCTCGTGCGCCTTGAAAGCGGTCAGCAGATTCCGGCAGATGCCATTGTCGCGTCTGGCGAGGCGGGCGTGAACGAGTCGCTGCTCACCGGCGAG
>CADBQL010000094.1 GCA_902796815.1 uncultured Coriobacteriaceae bacterium
AGCCCAGCGCAAGCGCCTCGAAGCGCTGCGCAAGAATCCCGATACCGCTTGGCGCGTGAGCAAACGCAAACTTGAGTTGACGAAGTATTACGATGACGCCTACGGACTTTACGACAAGCTCATCGAGAATAGCGATTTCGATTATGCGCATTGGACGATCGTCAACGGCGAGAACAGGCGCATTGCGAACCTGCAGATTGCCCAAACGCTTGTCGATGCGCTCGAAAACGCGCTGACCGCAGGACCTGATGAGGCGGCTGAGGCGGCGAAGCTCAAGGCCGCCGAAAACTCTGCGCGCGCAGCAGGCGCCGTCGCCGAGGGTGGTGCCGAGAGCAGTGCCGAGAGTGCTCAAGCGGACGATGGTGCCGCAGTGCTTGCAGCAGCCGAAGCCGAGGCAGCCGCGCAGAGCGCGCTCGCACCGGAAAGCTCTCAATTTACCGTCATGGCAGATTATCCGCGTATCGATCACTCCAAGGAGAAACCGCGCCTTGGGGAGAAGGAAAACTATCGCGCGCTACTCAAGGCCGAACAGGCGCGTTTTCGCAAGCTCCAGGAAGAGATGTATCAGAAGCGCGTGCCACTCATGCTCATGTACGAGGGCTGGGACGCCGCTGGAAAAGGCGGAAACATCAAACGCGTAGCCCAGGCCATCGACGCCCGCGCCTACGAGATTTTCCCGTCGCCAGCACCTACCAAACCCGAGCTGGCGCACCCGCACCTGTGGCGCTACTGGACGCGCTTGCCCGAAGCCGGCAAGGTGGGCATCTACGACCGCAGCTGGTACGGCCGCGTGCTCGTGGAGCGCGTCGAGGGTTTTGCGAGCCCCGAACAGTGGACACGCGCCTATGACGAGATTAACGCCTTCGAATTCGAACTCGTGCAATGGGGCGCCATTCTCTTGAAATTCTGGGTGGATATCACGCCCGACGAGCAGCTCGCCCGCTTCGAAGCGCGACAGGCCGACCCCACCAAGACATGGAAAATCACCGATGAAGACTGGCGCAACCGCGAGAAGTATCCCCAGTACAAGGCCGCCATTGATGACATGTTCCGCCTGACGTCCACCGAGTTCGCCCCCTGGATTGTGCTCGAGAGCGACGATAAGCACTACGCGCGCATCCAGGCGCTGCGCGCCATCAACGCAGCGCTTGAGACGCGCCTGCATAGGTAGTCGACACGGCAAAGCCCCCACCGTGCATACCCGTCGATTTCGCGCAGTAAGCAGCAGATGCGCGTGAAAACCACGGGTGTGCACACGGACGGAGGCGAGATTCTTCGTCGGACTCCCAAATCGCAGCGCCCAGCAGCGCCCCTCCGCCTAGCCACAGCACGCGACCCGGCTACACTTCCTCGTCGAGCCGCTGACGTGCGACGAGGTCTGCGAAAAGGCCACCCTTCTCGATAAGCTCGTCGTACGTACCTTCCTCCGCGATGCCACCGTTGGCCACCACCAGGATACGATCGCATTCCCGCACGGTCGACAGCCTATGCGCAATCACGATGCGCGTGCAATTCAGCTTGGCAAGCGCATCGGCAACATGCTTCTGCGTCATATTGTCAAGCGCACTCGTGGCTTCGTCGAACATGAGTATGCGACGGTTGCCGCACACAGCTCGAGCGATCATGAGCCGCTGGCGCTGACCACCCGAAACGCCCCCTCCACCTTCGGACACGAGAGTGTGCATGCCCATGGGCATCTTGCGGATATCGTCGGCAATGCCTGCAACCTCAGCAGCTTTCCAGGCATCCTCGAGCGATGCTGAAGGGGCCGATATCGTAATGTTGGACAGGATATCTCCCATAAAAAGCTTGCTGTCCTGCATGACCGTGCCGACGTGTGATTATTACGAGGCAAACCGTCAACGGCTCCGAAATGTTGAGTACGGTGTTACGGTCGATTCCCTGCAAAAGCACCGAATTGAACACAGCTTCGAAGATGAGCGAGGTCGCATAGGAAATCTCCCGGCTAACGGAAGCGCGTTTCAACAGGTCATCTACGAATTCTTGGACAGCATCGAACTCCTCGATGTCAGCAGGTATTACTATGCTTGTCCGCTTGTCCTTTTTCATGGAAATGAATATAGCGTATTAACCCGAAAACGCGCTCGAGGCATTGCGTTCGACAACGCATATCTATGCCCAATGGCAGCGATATGTATGGTCGCGCTTCTTGTAGCCCTCATGCAAACGCAAGGAACCGGGCGGCCGCTCATAGCTTCCCGGTCCCGTTCGCTCGATTCTTTGAGGTTGCCACCAGGACGCTGCTACCCGATTGCCATCGGCTGCCCAACGTCCACTACAACCTTTTGCGAGTTATATCGGAAGCGCCTGCACAAGACGCTATCGGCTTTTCTACTTTCCGCCGCCCATCACTCCGCCAATCATGCCCATAACTGCAGACAAGGGGTTCGCGTCGGCGCCTTTGTCGCCGCCTTTGCCACCGCCCATCACTGCCGCAAGGGGGTTCGCGTCGCCGCCCATCGCGCCACCGAGCATGCCCAGCACCGAGACCACGGTGTTCGCGTCGAGGCCTTCGCCGCCCATCATACCACCGAGAACGCCCAGCACTGCGGCCATAGTGTTTGCGTCGAGGCCTTCGCCGCCCATCAGAGCGGACACGGGATCCGCGCCACTGGACTTACCGCCCGCCAAGCTGCCCGCCAGACTGCCGAGCGCACCTATCACCGCGGTCACGGTGTTTGCGTCGAGGCCTTCGCCGGCTTTGGGAGCTTCGGCAGCCTCGTCGGCCTTTCCGCTCATCAAACCGCCGAGCGCGTTCATCATAGCGGCTACGGTGTTCGCGTCGAGGCCTTCGCCGGCTTTGGGAGCTTCGGCAGCCTCGTCGGCCTCGTCGAGCTCAGGCGCTTCATCGGATTTGGGAGCCTCTTCCTCCGCATCGCCCAATAACGATTCTGACCCGGTCGCCTCCGCGATGGCCTCCAGCTGCTCATCCGTTAGCTCTTTCAAGCCCCGCTCGGCTCTGCTGATAGTGGAAGCGCTGACGCCGACAGCCTCTGCCAGAGTTTTCTGGCTCATGCCTGTCGCCAACCTTGCCTCTCTGATTTTTTCGCCAATCTGTTCAGTCATTTCGCGCTCCGCCTTTTTTGACATCATCCCTGCTGTGCGATACAGTACCTACAGTATAGTAACGATTTGTCGAACTATCGCACCCCAGGCAGAGCCTG
>CADBQL010000095.1 GCA_902796815.1 uncultured Coriobacteriaceae bacterium
ATACTGCAGCGCTACTACGCCGATTTCAGCTTCATGTTCCTTGCTGCGTCGATGCTGCTCGCCTTCATCGTCCATGAGAACCTGGAACCTCGCTCAACCCAATCGCGCCTGTTCAAACGTGTACTTGCCGCGCTTGTAGCCTGCTCGCTCGCCTATGTCGTGCTACTGTGCTTCGTACCCGAAACGGGCTGGTATTCCGACGTGTACGGCTGGGCGTACCAAGATGTTATCGAGGCGTTCGAGTTTTGGACGTGATGACTGATGATGACATAAAGTCGACTTTATGTCATCATCAATTGTCGACCTTTTTGCTTAATGACAAAAACCCGACTTTATGTCATATCAGCTAACATGCGGTATAATCGCACTCGCACAAAACACGAAACACACTCTGCTGTGTTGCGGGAGGCACCCTTGATCCTTCAACTTGAACAGATATCCAAATCGTTCGGTGGTCGTACATTGTTCTCGAACGTAACGTTGCGATTGGAAGCATACGATCACCTGGCCCTCGTCGGGCCAAATGGCGCAGGCAAAACGACGATGCTGCGCATCATCACTGGCCAGGAAGACGCTGACTCGGGGCGTATTGTCCTCGCGAAAGATGCCCGCATCGGCTACCTTGAGCAATAAGCCATCGAAATGGGCGACAACCCCGTTTTCGAGGAAGTGCTCTCGTCACAAACCGAAATCCTAGAAGCGGAACGGCGCCTGAAGAAGCTCGAGGCGGAACTCGGCGCAAATCCGACCGAGGCGCAGCTGGCAGCGGCGGGCCGCGCGCGCGACAACTACGAGATCCTGGGTGGTTACACTATCGAGTCCAAAGTGCGCAGCGTGCTTTTTGGCCTGGGCTTCAAAGAATCCGACATGGCGCGGCACACGACCGAGTTTTCGGGCGGCTGGCAAATGCGCCTCGCGCTCGCGAAGCTGCTCGTGCGCAATCCCGAAGTGCTGCTGCTCGACGAGCCGACGAACCACCTGGACCTCGAAAGCGTGCGCTGGCTCGAAAGCTTCCTTCGCGGCTACGACGGCGCCGTCGTCGTGGTCAGCCACGACCGCGCGTTCATGGACAACATGGTCGATCGCGTCGCAGAAATCGATAATGGCCAGGTCAACCTTTACAAAGGCAATTACACGGCATACCTCACGGCTCGCGAGCAGCGAATCGAACAGCTTAAGGCCGAACAAGCCCAGCAATTGCAGGAAATCGCACGTCTCGAAGCATTCGTGGAAAAATTCCGCTACAAAGCCACGAAAGCGCGCCAAGCACAGGACCGCGAGAAAAAGCTCGAGCGCATGCGCGCGAACCTGGTAACGATTCCCGAGCAGCGCCAGACCGTGCATTTCAACTTCAACCAACCCCCGCGCACGGGCGACGAGGTCGTACGAGCAACTGGCCTGGTAAAACGTTATGGCGATAATGTCGTCTACGACGACCAGGATTTTAAGCTGTACCGTGGCGACAAGGTGGCGCTCGTCGGCCCCAATGGCGCGGGAAAGTCGACGTTGCTCAAGATGATCGCCGGTGCGCTCGCGCCAGACGCGGGAACAGTTGAGTATGGCACGCACGTGACCAAAACGTACTACGCGCAGCACCAACTCGAAGAGCTCAACTCAGGCAACACCGTATTCGAAGAGTTGGACCGCGTAGCACCCGGCTGGACAATTTCGCAGGTGCGCACGCTGCTCGGCGCATTCCTATTCAACGGCGATGACGTCGAGAAACGCGTCAGCGTACTTTCTGGTGGTGAGAAAAGCCGCCTCGCGCTCGCGAAGATGCTCGTGGCCCCCACGCCGTTGCTGTGCCTTGACGAGCCGACCAACCACTTGGACATCTCAAGCGCCGACGTGCTTGAGCAGGCGCTTTTACATTTCGAAGGCACGATTCTGCTGATCACGCACGACCGGCATCTCATCCGCAGCGTTGCAAACCGCATCGTCGAGGTCAAGCCCGGAAAGCTCACCGACTATCCGGGCGATTACGACTACTACCTGTTCAAGACCGACCAAGCCGAAGAAGATCGCAGCGTTGTAGACGAGTCGAAAGCGGCCGGACGCGGCAAGTCGGGCACGCTCGGGCACCATTCGCAGGCGAAGTCGCAGGTAACGGGTGGTACAGGTGCAGGGTCGAGCGCGAACAAAGGTAAGGGTGCGAGTTCGGATTCGAAAGCGAGCGCAACGTCGAAACCAGGCGGAAGTACGAGCTCGGACTCAAGCGCGAGCACGGGTACTCAAGTGACGGTGCGACGCCATCGTGGTGAAAAGCAGCCGGCGCCCACTGCGAAGCCGCTCACGGCCGAAAAGGGCTCGGCACCCAAGTCGAAGGAGCAAAAGCGACGCGAAGCCGAAGCGCGCAATCGCGCCTACGCCGCACTCAAGAATCATCGGAAACGCATCGCCGACCTGGACAAACAGCTCGAGCGCGACAACGCGCGCATGCAGGAAGTCCTCGAGCTGCTCGCCGACCCCGATTTCTACACGCGAGAAGACAACACCAGCGACATCATCGCCGAGCATGCTCAGCTCAAGCAGCGCATCGCCAAAACCGAAGAGGAATGGCTCATCCTCAACGAAGAGCTCGAGGAGGAAATGGCCCGCCAAGCCGCCCAGTAGCGACGTTTTTGGGGAGGGAAGCTGATGAGTCATGCCCCAGGGGCGCGACTCATTGCATCCCGAAAGCGCGACTCTTTTGATCATTTCAAATTAGAAAATCCCTGTTGACGCAAAGCCTCGTATGCGGCAATGGCAACAGCATTGGATAGGTTGAGCGAACGCAGGCCCTCCCTCATGGGGATGCGCACGCAACACGATGCGAATCGCGAGAGGATTTCGGGATCGATGCCGCTGCTTTCTCGACCAAATAGCAGATAATCATCCTGGCCGTATGAAACGTCGGTATGCAGTTGCTTCGCACTCCCGGTAAAAAAGTGAAATCCAGGACGCGAAGGCATGCAGTCACCAGCGCTTTTCGCTAATCCACAATCCAAATCATCCGCATGAGCTTCCAGAAACGCCTCGGCACAAGACCAGCGCACAATTTCAACTTCGTCCCAATAATCGCAACCGGCACGTGCGAGGTTCCGCTGCGTCAAGCGAAAGCCCATAGGCTCCACCAAGTGCAGACGTGCGCCCATGCAAGCACAGGTCCGGGCTATGTTTCCCGTGTTTTGCGGTATCTCCGGTTCTATGAGCACAATATTAATCATACGCATAGTTTAGCGCATGATCGACATGCCGCACGCTCCAGGGATGAGCCACCCAGAATGAGTCATGCCCCAGGGGCGAAACTCACTCAGGTGACCTCGGCCGACAGGCCCCACACCGTGCTGGCCTGCCCAATGAGTC
>CADBQL010000096.1 GCA_902796815.1 uncultured Coriobacteriaceae bacterium
ACGTACGTCGAGCTGTGCAAATACATCGATCAGTACAACTGCGAGAAGTTCGGTTTCACGCAGCAGGAAATCGAAGACGCACGCCTTGAGCTGCAAGTCATCTTCGGATAAGCTTCGTAGTCCATGAGCTGAAGCGGCCTGCATCAAGCAGGTGTTGTAACTGGACGCCAGTGGCGAATTGAGGTCCTGGCCCGACACCAGCAGCTCATTACTGCGGAAAAAGCATCACTCAGGTGCGCCGACGATCGGGGTCGGCGCACCTTTTTTGCTCGAATAGTGAACCTTTCCTAATATAATTTCTTAAGAAAAACATTCCTCTTCAAAGCATTGACTACTCGTGTATAATTGGAACGCTAAGGAAACACGGTTTTCGAGGAGGAAAAAATGAAAGCCAAATGCAGCAAAATCGTACTAGCGTTTGCCTTTGCACTACTTGTAACGGCACTGTTCGGAGGTGTATCGGCGTTTGCCGCCGAGCGATCTGGTGACATCAACGCCAGCGAGCTCGAAGCAAACGAAACGATAACGCTTACGGACGACACAGTCCTTATCATGGACAAAGACGTTACCGTCAAATCCATCCAAGGCGCACATAAGCTTGTCGTACAAGGCGGCAAGAAACTCACCGTCCAAAGTGACGCGGGTATCGACGTCGGCAAGCTTGTAGTCGATGGCGCACAGGTGAAGGCCAATAAGGTCCCCGGCAATACGGAAAAGAAGAACAACGCCATCGTCGAAACGAAGCAGGACAAAGCCGCCGAGCAGACTACTCCGGCTCCTGCCGCAAATGAGGGCGACGGCGAAGACGAAGACCTCGATGTCGCCAGCGAGCCCGAGGGCGAAGACCCCCAGGAGGGCGGCGAGCCCGAGGGCGAAGATGGTAACGCCAATGGCGACATTAAGGACGCAGGCGAAGGCGCCGACGACAATCAGGGCGACGGCGAAGGCACCGACGATGAAAACCTGGACGCTGGGATGACCCCCCAACAGGGAAACAACTCTGACACCAATGAAACGAACGATGACCCCGAGGGCACAAACGAAGAAACCGATAATGACAACGCAGGCAATCAGACTGGCAACGAGGGAACCGACCCTGCCGCGCTGGAAGAAGAATCAGATAACGGTATTGCCGGTATGGATACCCAGCAAGAGAAACCGACTACTGTGACAATATCGTTTGACGCTGGTGGCGTAAGTACCAGCAACATTCCCGCAGCGACATCGGTAGAAGTGGGCGGCACCCTCGCAAAGCCAGAAGATCCACAGGCTGAAGGCCTTATCTTCAGCGGCTGGTTCACAGACGAGAACTTCACAAAGCCATACGATTTCGCAACAAAAATCGCCGAGAACACTGCTCCTTTCACATTGTTTGCCAAATGGTCTGTCGAGGTAAAATTCAACCTGAACGGCCACGGTTCAAAAGAAGTGCCCACGCAAACCATCGATAAGGGTCAGAAGGCCACCGAGCCTTCCGAATATACAGTAGGCGACCGAGTTCAATCTGCCGACGGCAAGAAGTGGGAATTCGAAGGCTGGTTCTCCGACGACAAGACATTCAAGAAAGAGTTCGACTTCTCCCAGCCGATAAATACCAACACGACGGTTTACGCCAAGTGGTCGCAACTATTCACCGCAAAGTTCGACAAGAACCTGAGCGTCAACGTCGAAAACATGCCCAAGGACGAAACCTCCAACGCCGACGGATCGATTGCGGAGCCGAAAGAAACGCCGACAGCTGAGGGTTACAGATTCGACTATTGGTATACCACCGACGCAACCAAGCCCTTCGACTTCTCCAAGCCGATTACCGCAGACACCACGCTGAAGGCTAAGTGGACCAAGACCTACAAGGTGACATTCAATTTGAACGGCCACGGCAGCACTGCAGTACCCACGCAGGTTATTGACGAGGGCAAGAAAGCCACCCAGCCTGATGGATATAAAGTTGGCAACCCTGGCACCCGGGTTCAATCCAGCGACAATACGAAATGGGAATTCGAGGGCTGGTTCTCTGACGACACAACGTTCAAGAACAAGTTTGACTTCTCCAAGCCGATAACCGCTGACACGACGGTTTACGCCAAGTGGACGCAGGTCTACACCGTGACGTTCAATATGAACGGTCACGGGACAGCGGAAAAAGCCCAACTCGTGAAGTCTGGCAATAAGGCCAAGAATCCTGGCGCTCGAAGCGAATCCATCGAAAACAATGTTGGCTACGAATTTGGCGGTTGGTACACTGACCAGGCATGCACGAAGGCATACAACTTCGACACCCCGGTGACGGCTGACATAACGATCTATGCCAAGTGGACCAAGGTCGAGTACAAGTTCGCGAATGGCGCGACGGCTGTGACTTGGACGAAAGGCACCAACAACAGCGTCACGCTCACGGTAAACCGCAATCTGAACGACGACAAAACCTACGATCCTCATTTCAAGGGCCAGAGCAGGGCATCCGTCCTCATCGACAACAAGGTGGTTGCAGCTTCAAACTACACCGCCGCAAAGGGTAGCTTGAAGCTGACCTTCCAGAGCAAGTATCTGGAAACCCTTTCAGTCGGCAATCACCCCGTCAAAGTGACCTTCAACGACGGTGAGACCAATCCCACCACGACTCTGACGATCAAGGCTGCTGCTGCTAATCAGCAAAACGCCGGCAAGGGCAACACCCCCAAGACAGGCGATACGCTGCCCTTCGCGATTGTCGGCGCCATCGCTGGTGTTGCGCTCGTCATCGTGGTTGTCGCACTCGTCGCTCGCAAGCGTACGCGTAAGCAGTAGGGATTATCTCCTCGCATAACGTTTCCTTAGCACATGTATCGGAGGGCCGCCTCAAATGAGGCGGCCCTCCCCTTTTCCCCTCCCTCTTCTGGCGCTCTCTTTGCCATTCCTTTTCGTCATCCCTTCTGCGCTTATTGCCTCCTTTGAGATTCGCTCTTTATAAAGACTGCTTGTCACGATACTAACTTGTCTATATGCGCAACATCTTCGCTGACATAACTGCAGTTCTTATCCGTTGACTCAGACGCATCAGCCGATAAAAATGTGACAGGGCAGTAAGCCCTGTCACATTCCTAACGCATTTTCCAACTAGTATTCTTCGCTTATTTATCGCGCAGTTTCTGGTACTCGGAATCCTTTCCGGGACGGATGAAGAAAGCGCAGATCAGCATAACAACCGACATTGGGACAACGGTCATCAGGCAAGCATCCCAATATGGAGTACCGGCATCGATCATGCCGCCGTAGATGGGACTGAAACAGTTGCCAATGCACTGCATGAACTGCAGCATAGCCATACCCATCGTCGCCGACATGGCTGATTTGTGCATGATTGCCGGCGCAAGAGGACGCAAGCCGCCGCCACCGAGGCCCGCGCAGATGCCCATGAGCACGATGCCTGCCCAGCACATGGGCACGGACTCAGTCTGGAACATCAAATAGAAGCAGAACAGGTAGATGACAGCAACCGAAATCGGAACGATCCGCTTCAGGTGATGCGGCAAAATAGCGCATAA
>CADBQL010000097.1 GCA_902796815.1 uncultured Coriobacteriaceae bacterium
CATCGACTACGAAAGCATAGCCCCCGGCGTCAAAGCACTGCGACGCGCATGGTTCGACTAGCGATTCTGGGGAATCAAGAGCACAGACTTCACGAGGCTGTCTGGTTCTCAACTGATCCTCTCGCCCGAAAAACGCGAGCTACCACATAAACGAGCACGACGGGCCGGCACTGCATTCAGCTCGCCAGCCCGTCTCAGAGAAAAGGAGGTAAAAAGGTTTCAGCAGGACGGGCCGTCGCCGTATTCGACTCCAAGGCCCGTCCTCGGGGAGGGGACACGCAACCTTTACAGAATGCTGGCAGCATAGAAGACGTAACGTGCTACCGCAACGCCCACCACCGTGAGCAGGCACACCGCAATGGCAAGCGTGCGTGCGCTCTCGCCCTTAGCCCGCAGCGCGAGCACGGCCGATACCGCCCGATGTCGCCCCGCTTGACGAACACCCCGTAAGCCCTGCGCCTGCAACGCCGCAGGCAAGACCCGCTAGCGCAGATAGCTTCAGGAAACCGCGACGGGTCACGCCGTTTGCCGAACTGATGGTCATCGGATACCCCTCCCTTTCTCGTCTTTGTCCCACCTTGCCCGATATGCAAAACGATTTCGGAACAGGGCAGTTAACTCTAAAAAGCAGTATCACGAGAACTATCCAGGGGGTAAACGGGCAGATTCGAGGCAAATCATACGGACAGATTGGAACAATCGAAAGCCCACTTGCCTGATGGCAATACACGAGTACACTGTGATAATCATCGAGAAAGCAGGTTTAAGTGGAGTTCCTTATCGTCTGCCCTCTCGCATTCGTCGCCGGAATGGTCGACTCCATCGCGGGAGGAGGCGGGCTCATATCGCTACCCGCATTCATCTTCGCGGGTTTGCCCGTTCATAATGCCCTAGCTACGAACAAGCTCGCTTCAACCATGGGCACGACCATCGCGACGATACGCTATGCCATCAACGGTTATATGGTGAAAGCATTCGTGGCAATCGGAATCGCCTGCGGTCTTTCCGGCTCGACGCTCGGAAGCAATCTCGCCCTTGTTACCGACGACGGCGCGTTCAAGGCGATCATGCTTTTCATCTTGCCGTTTGTTGCGTTCTTCGTGCTGAGGACGAAGAACCTCGATTCATTTTCTAAGACCGAGATCCCTCGTGGCCGAGCGCTGGTCATCACAGCTGTTGTCGCGTTTCTCATCGGCATCTACGACGGGTTTTACGGGCCGGGCACCGGTACGTTTCTCATGCTCGCGTTGACCGCGCTCGCACACCAGGACGTCCGGACGGCTGCGGGCACCACAAAGGCCATCAACTTGTCGACAAACGCCGCCGCACTCGCCGTGTTTCTTGTGAACGGAGCCGTTCTGCTGCCGCTCGGACTGGCTGCAGGCGCGTTCAACATAGCCGGCAATTGGATCGGTTCGAACAGCTTCGTACAACGCGGCTCGTCAATCGCCCGCCCGATCATGCTCGTCGTAATCGGGCTATTCGCCATTCGCCTGATATTCGACCTGGTTGTTTTGCGTTAACTCACGTCCAACTCGTCAAACAGCTCGATACCCGCATCGGCCAGACAGGCAGCCGCCACACCCCGGCCGGGTACGAGTGCTCCCGAAAACGCACCATCGTAGACTTGATGGACACCGCATGACGGACTCCTCGATTTAAGAATCGCCTGCTTGCACCCCTGCTCACGGGCAATGCTCAAGGCTTTGTGGGCACCGGCGACAAAAGCCGCGGTACGATCATCGCCAGTGCGATCCACCACGCGCCCATCGAGCTGAATTTCGGAAGGAGTGCGCGGCGTGGGCAAGCCCCCGAGCTGTTCGGGGCAAACGGGAACTAACTTGCGCGATTCGGCAAGCGCTTGAACTGCTGAACACGGAACCGAAGCGCCATCGTAGCGGCATGGCTCCCCGAGCAGGCAGGCGCTTACCAAAATGGGCGTATGTCGATGGAAAACAAGCTCGGGAATACCGAGTTCTTTCCCGATTTCCGTGCAAAGCGCATCGACTTTTTCCTCAAACGAGGCGAAGTTGCCGATAACGTGGACGGACGGGTGCAATGCCCAAGCTCGAAGGCCCCGCTCATCGGCATCAGCCGCTTCGGCGGCGTTTTCGAAGCGCGCATCGTTGTTCTGGCGCGTGTAAGCACTCGCGTCGTCTTTGGCAACCGACTCCAGATGAAATACCGCGTCGTACCGGGAAAGCGCATGGATTCTATCTAGCCCGTTGCCAGCGAGCGCCTGAGAAAACTCCTCGTCAGTGAGGTAAGCGCCGCTGTCGAAAACGCCCCGATCGCAAACTATTACCGGCTCGCCCGCATCCCGTTCGGCCTTTTTTGCCTCTTCCGCCACAGCAGATTCGCGCTCGAGCTGCAGCGCGATGACCCGCGTCTGGAAGTCGAGCACCGACGAGCACGTCCACGGCGCCACCCCTTCGAGTATGAGGTCGGTTGCTGCCTCGGGCACGATATACGCTGGAACACCTGCCTGTTCGAATCGCTCGCGCACGCAGGTCAGCGCCGATGTTTTTCCCGCGCAGGGACCTCCCGTGATGACGATTACCTTCATGCGAGCCTCCTCGGACAATGACCCATCCCCCTGCTCGTATTCTAATGCACTGAATGCTCGGGCAATTCTGCGGTTCGCTCACTATCGCCCACCTCGAATGAGTTTCACCCCTGGGGCGCAACTCATTTTCCTTGCCTCTTGCAATCGGCTCGTGAGAAAATGGGAATCACCACACACGCGCCTTTATTGGGCCCGTCCGCCATAAGGAGACGCTATGGCAAAACCCACGAAGCGAATCGCGCTCATCATCATCGTTGCAGCAATCGGCTTGAGCCTCGCCGCATTCGCGCTCGACCGAGCTGCGCTTTCGGCAACGTATGAGCGCAAGCCGAATCCAGAAGTCAGCCTGCTTCCCACGTATGAGTTGTACCAGAGCAAATACCCGCGCACCGACGTCGCGTTCGAGCTCGACGGCTACACGCTTCGCGGACATGTTTACGGCGCGAAAAACGACCGTGGGCTCATCGTATTCAGACACGGCATGTTCAGCAAGCATCAAGATTACCTGCCGCTCATTACCGCGCTCATCGACAAGGGCTGGCGCGTGTTCGCCTACGATGCCATCGGATGCGGTGAGAGCGATGGCGAAAGCACGCTCGGCATGTCGCAAAGCCCACGCGACGTCGTGGCTGCCATTGATTTCGCGCGCGAAAACGAATTGGCGGATGAAATGCCGCTTACGCTCGTGGGCCATAGCTGGGGCGGCTATGGCGTCTCGGCGGCGCTCGAAGAGTTACCCGATGTCAGCGCATGCGTGACGATGTCGGGCTTCGACACGCCTATGAAAATACTCGATTACTCTGCCACAAACGCCTACGGACCGATTGGAAAACTGCAATGGCCGTTCCTCTGGCTCAACACGTTCATCGACTTCGGGCAGAGCGCCGACATCAGTGCAAGCAACGCTATCATTTCGTCGGGCGTACCCACGCTCGTGATTCACGGATCCGATGACACAACGGTACCCTTTCACGGCGTGAGCATCTTTGATGCGCTGCAAAATCGCCAAGGCGACTCTTCCGATGCTGATATCAGCTTCATCGTCAAAGAAGAACCGGGGCGCGCAGGCCATAACGACTACTTCTACGCACCAAAGAGCCAGGCATACCTCAACGAATGCGCTGACGCGCTTCAAACACTGCTCGACGAAAACGGCGATGATGCGACCGCGCCCGAAGTGCAAGACTACCTGAAGACCGTCGACCTGCTCGCCGCGAATACGGCCGACCCCGCACTCGTCGACGAAATCGACTCGTTTCTTTCTGCCCACCTCAACTAATGGAAACAAATCCCAAATGAGTTTTGCCCCTGGGGCGCGACTCATTGCCGGATGAGTATCGCCCCTGGGGCGCGACTCATTTCCCGAGGGCTACGGCTCGTATATCATCGGGGGATATCGGCGCAACGCGAGGCCTCAACGATTCCTTCGGCCAAACTTGCAGCCACGTCATCGCGACGGCTCAAATACGTGCGCAAACTGCGAGCATCATCGATAAAGCACACCTCGAGAAGGACCGAGGGCACCGAACCGTTCACGACGGTGATGTCGCCGCGGTTCATCGTTCCACCGTCGCGCAGACCGGTGCTCGCAACGAGCCTCGGATGAATGATCGCATTGAACGCCCGCGAACCAGCCGCTCCATTTGGCCCGACCATCGAAGCCGTCGTCGCACTCCCATCGCTGTCGAAGTGAATCGAAAGTACCAGATCGCATCCAAGCGAACGAGCTTTGGCATTGCGTTGCCAATACGGGACGCTGTAGTCCGAACCATTGAACACGCGGATATCGCTCCCCTTGAGCGCCGATGCGATGCGCGCGGTCAAATCACGAGTCAAATCTGCCTCGCTGCGCCCGTTTCCTTCAGCGCCTGGGTCATAAACGCCCCAACCCGAAGCGTTTTTCCCATGACCCGCATCCAGAAATACCGTAAAGCCGTACGTGGGCGTGAGCACGAACAGGCGCTTTTTCGCATTCGCCTTCGGGCGCAACGCGAGCTTTCCTCCAGTCGCATCGACAAAACGACCGTTTCTGGTTGACTTGATCTCAAAAGCCCCCGTGCCCAAATCAAGCGAAACTCGCCATTTTTCCGCCTTGCCCGCGGCGAGTTCCGACTGGACTATTGAACGCGTGAACGCTTTGAGATACTTGCATGACTTATCGGATTGGATGCGATACGACTTTCCTGCTTTCACGAGCCTAAACTTCTGCGATTTTGCATTGGCGCGCCGACCGAGGACTATTTTGGCGCCTGAGGCCAGCGAAGCCCCCTTGAGTGCGAGGTTCTTGCTCGGGTATGCATTGCTTCTTATGAAATACGACATGCCATCTTGCAGCGCTTCGGTTTGCGAAAACCAGAACCGACTCGTCCTGGCTGCCCCCTTCGCAACCCCGAGACGCAGCTCGAGTTTGTTCCCCTGAGTCCTCACGACTCGCAAGGCGAGCTCAGGGACGGCGGCCGATCGCAGTTGGATTTTTTCGCCTTTGACGTACGGACGCCACAGTTGCCGCAGGGTTTGGGCGTGTTTCGCCTGCTTGACCTTGGACCCTTCCCGAGCCTTGCCTGCAACGGTCAAAAACAACCGCGAACCGAGGTTTCGTACCGTATAGTAACCTGACACCTTGTCCTGGACCAAAATCCATTTTTGCGCCCAACTCGCTTCGCTGTCAGCAAAAACGCCCACACGTGCGCCGGCCTTAACCGAATCGCCGCTAACCGCGACTCCATAAGCTGGCTTCGCGACGCTCGTCAAATGATACAGCCCATCTTTGACGACGGCCATGCGCGCGATTCTTTGAGCCTGGGTTTCTTGCGCGGACAACTCCGTGCTGGCGTTCCCCTCCTGCGCCTCCCCCGCAAGCAAGGCAGCCGCATCTGGCGCAGCATAGGCAACGCCTGCGCCTTCCGCGCACATGCAGCAGCATGCGATAAGCGTCAGCATCATCGCAAAACCGCCGATCAAGAATCGGCCAAGACGGTCCGCCATAACTGATCACCTCCCCACGCGCCCAGAAACAATCCGCCAGTATTTTCTCACAGAAGAAGCGGGTCATCCGCACAGCAGCGCTCCACCCATCAACTTTGCATCGCCAATCGATGTGAAACCAGCATCCTTTCGGTACAATACTCGTACAACCAAAACCCCAAGCGAAACGAGGTTTTCATGGCAGAATTCATCTACGTGCTCGAGAAGGCACGAAAGGCACACGGCGACAAGGTCATCCTCGACGACGTGACGCTCGCTTTTTACCCCGGCGCCAAAATCGGCGTCGTCGGCCCAAACGGCATGGGAAAATCCACCTTGCTCAAAGTCATGGCTGGACTCGAGGAGGTCAGCAATGGCGAGGCACGGCTGACCCCGGGCTATACGGTCGGCCTGCTGCAGCAGGAACCGCCGCTCGACGAGGACAAAACAGTACGCGAGAACGTCGAAATGGCCTTCGCCGACACGCTCGCCAAGGTGGCACGCTTCAACGAAATCGGGGCGGAGATGGCCGATCCCGATGCGGACTTTGACGCGCTCATGGATGAGATGGGCAAACTTCAGGACGCCATTGACGCCGCAAACGGTTGGGATCTCGACTCACAGCTCTCACAGGCCATGGATGCCTTGCAATGCCCGGACCCCGATGCCCCGGTAAGCGTGCTCTCAGGCGGCGAACGACGTCGCGTAGCGCTCTGCCGCCTACTGCTCGAGGCGCCCGACCTGCTTCTCCTCGACGAGCCGACCAACCATCTCGACGCCGAGTCGGTGTTGTGGCTCGAGCATTTCCTGGGTTCCTACCAGGGAGCCGTGCTTGCCGTCACGCATGACCGCTACTTCCTCGACAACGTTGCCGAATGGATCTGCGAAGTCGACCGTGGCAGGCTTTACCCTTACAAGGGCAACTACTCGACTTATCTCGAGACAAAAGCCGCACGCCTCGAGCTGCAAGGCCAACAAGACGCTAAGCGCGCCAAGAAGATGAAAGCCGAGCTCGAGTGGGTGCGCTCGGGCGCGAAGGCGCGCCAAGCCAAAGGTAAGGCGCGTCTCGAACGCTACGAACAGATGGCTGCCGAAGCGGCGGCGCGCCGGGATATTGATTTCACCGAGATCCATATCCCCGCAGGCCCGCGACTGGGTAACAAGGTGCTCGAGGCTGAACACCTGCACAAGCAGTTCGGCGACCGCGTGCTCATCGATGATCTTTCGTTCACGCTGCCGCGAAACGGCATCGTCGGCGTCATCGGCCCTAACGGCGTAGGAAAGACCACCTTGTTCAAGATGATTGTCGGACAGGAAGAGCCAACGTCAGGCACGCTCGAACTCGGCGAGACAGCCCAGGTTTCCTACGTCGACCAGAACCGCGCCGGCATTGACCCCAACAAGAATGTCTGGGAAGTCGTCAGCGGCGGCCAGGACTACATGATGGTCGGCACGACTGAGGTACCGAGCCGCGCTTATGTCGCCGGTTTTGGGTTTAAAGGTTCCGACCAGCAAAAACGCGCAGGCGTGCTTTCGGGTGGCGAGCGAAACCGCCTGAATCTCGCGCTCACGCTCAGCCAAGGCGGAAACCTCCTGCTCCTCGACGAGCCCACAAACGATCTCGACACCGAAACCCTTACGAGCCTCGAAGCCGCGCTTGACGAATTCAGCGGATGCGCGGTCATCACGAGCCACGACCGCTTCTTCCTCGACCGTGTTGCCACGCATATCCTGGCGTGGGAGGGCGATGACGAAAACCCCGGTCGCTGGCATTGGCATGAGGGCAACTTCGAGTCCTACCAAGAAGACCGCGTCCGTCGCCTCGGCCCCGACGCCTCCAAACCGCACCGCCTGCATCGCAAGCTCACCCGCGACTAGCTTGCAGCTGGGCCGCTCCAGCTGAGGTCCACCCAAAATGGAGACCACCCCACGCGCAAACGAAAGGACGAAGCACCGTACGTGAAAGGCGCGTTCAACAAAGAAGTCGTACGCTCGATCACGCGATCAATCGGCCGTTTTGCAGCAATCTTGATCATATCGCTGCTCGGCGCGGGCTTCTTTGCGGGATTGCGCATGGCTGC
>CADBQL010000098.1 GCA_902796815.1 uncultured Coriobacteriaceae bacterium
CGTCATGCTGACGCACGAGGGCGTTTGCAACTTCCACGCGAACGAGCCGTCGAACATCCTCGTCAACGCGCTTGTAAACAAGGCGAGCGCGTTCTTGACGGTCACGACGCTTTCGTTCGACATGTCGGTGAAGGAGGTCGGCACGCCCCTCGTGAATGGCTTGACCGTCGTGCTCGCCGATGAAGCCCAGGTCAACGATCCGGGCGCGCTGGCTGCATTGGGAGCCGAAACCGGCGCCGACGCGTTCAACGCCACCCATTCGCGCCTGAAGCAATACCTCGCGTCACCCGCGTTCGCCAATTTCATCGGGCACTGCAAAGTGGTGCTGTCCGGTGGCGAGAAGTATACCGAGGGCTTGCTTCCGCTGCTCCAGCGCACGACCGAGGCAACTATCATAAACACGTATGGCCCGACCGAGACGACCGTCTCGTCGAATATGGCCGACCTTACGCATGCCGAGCGCATCACCGTGGGACGTCCGCTGTACAACGTGTGGGAATGCATTGTCGATGCGGATGGTAACGAGCTTCCGGCTGGTCTGGTCGGCGAGCTGCTCATCGGTGGGCCTGGCGTGGCCTTAGGCTACAACGATCTGCCCGAAAAGACTGCCGAGTCGTTCATCGAGCGCGCAGGTCGGCGCATGTACCGATCGGGCGACTATGCACGCTGGACGCCGACGGGCGAAGTCGAGATTCTCGGCCGTACCGATAGCCAGATCAAGCTGCGAGGCCTGCGCATCGAGATCGGCGAGGTAGAGGCGGCGCTTGCAGCAGTGCCCGACGTAACGAACGCCATCGTGAAAATCGGCAAAATCGGCGGTGGCGAGCATCTCTGCGCCTATTACACGGCCACTCGTCCGCTCGACGTCTCCGACGTGCGCGCCTCAATGGCCAAAACGCTTGCGGGCTACATGGTTCCAACCGCCTACCTGCAGCTCGAATCGCTTCCGCTCACGCCTAACGGCAAGGTTGACTATCGCGCGCTTCCCGCAGCCGAACTGTTCCGCACGGGCGAGGCGGTCGCGGCGGCAAACGAAACCGAGCAAACGTTCTGCGATATCTTCGCCGAGCTGCTCGGGCTCGACGAAGTCGGCGCGACCGACAGCTTCTTCGAAGTCGGCGGCACGTCGCTCATGGCGATTCGCGTCGTAGTCGAGGCGGAGAAAGCGGGTTTTGCAATCGCGTACGCCGATGTGTTCGCGAATCCGACTCCTCGAAAGCTTGCGGCACTTGTCGGGACCGAAGGCGAGGAACCGGACCAAGATGCCGCCGAAATGCACGATGCGGAAATCGAGGACTTCGACTATGACGCCATCGACGACGTCTTGGCGCGCAACAATCTGCGCGCCTTCATAGAGGGTCAGCGCCGCCCGCTCGGCAACCTGCTGATTACGGGTACGGCAGGTTTTTTGGGTATCCACATCCTCCATGAATACCTCGAGTATCATTCAGGCGTGGCCTATTGCCTGCTGCGCGGACGCGCTGGTGTTTCGGCAGAGCAGCGACTCAAGCACCAGCTTTTCTACTATTTCGAGCGCAACTACGCCGAGCTCTTCGGCAAGCGCATCATCGTGTTGGAAGGCGATGTTACCGGAAAGCTTCCCGTCGGCGATGATCAGCGCATCGATGGGGTCGTGAACTGTGCAGCGGTCGTGAAGCATTTCTCGAGCGGCGGGGACATCGAGGACGTCAACGTCGGCGGTGTCGAAAACCTCATCGGGTTCTGCCTCGACCGCAACGTGCCGCTCATCCAGATATCCACGGGCTCGACGATGAAGTGCCCGCTGAAGCCCGGCGCAACGATTGCGGGCAAGACGACCGAGCGGCAGCTCTACGTAGGGCAGAACCTCGAGAACAAGTACACCCGCTCGAAGTTCCTTGCTGAGCGGCTCGTGCTCGGCGCCGTGGCCACGCGTGGCCTTTCCGCCAAGATCATGCGCGTCGGCAACCTAGCGCCACGTACGGCTGACGGCGAGTTCCAGATCAACTACGATACGAATGCGGCCATGGGGCGTCTGAAGTCGTTTGCGATCATGGGCTGCGCGCCGTTCGACCAGCTCGATGCGACGATGGAGTTCTCGCCAATCGACGAGACGGCGCGCGCCATCCTGCTGCTCGCGAAGACGCCGGCGAACTGCGTTGTGTTCCACCCGTTCAATCATCATCGCGTGTTGTTCGCCGATGTATTCGGGGCGATGCGGAATGTCGGGCTTCCCGTCGTTCCCGTCGAGCGCGAGGAGTTTGCAACGGTGCTGCACGAAGCC
>CADBQL010000099.1 GCA_902796815.1 uncultured Coriobacteriaceae bacterium
ACTCCATGAAAGTCATGGACATCGATCCGCTCGATGCTGAAGTCGTGCTGAGCGTCAAGAAGAACCCCTCGATTGCTCTGCCCTGCAAATGCGAGGTTACGATTCGCACAAAGGGCAACGTCGTTCGCGTCGAAGAAGATGAGCAGGACATGTTCGCGGCCATCGACGTAGCTGCCGCCAAGGTGCTGCGCCAGCTGCGCAAGTACAAGACTCGCGTCATCGATCGCAAAGTTCGCGCGGGCGCTTCTGAGGGTGGCACCATCAGAACGACCGCATCGACGGGCGACCTCGACCTCGATGCCCTGATGGAAGAGCTTTCGGGCGACGAAGTCGTACGTGTGAAGGAAATCGAGTTTGCGCCGATGACCGAAGAGGAAGCCCTCATCCAGATCGACCTGCTCGGTCATGATTTCTTCGCCTATACCGATCGTGATACGTCAGCAGTGTGCGTGCTGTACCGCCGCGACGATGGCGGATACGGCCTGCTCAAACAAACGCTGTAGACGCATTTCCTAAGGGGACACCATGGCAACGATCGATACCATTCGCGAAATCCTGGCAGAAAACCTCGACATCGCTCCCGAGAGCGTAACCGAGGCATCTACGTTTGAGTCGCTCAACATCGACTCGCTTGACCTCGTTGAGCTCGTGTGCGCGCTCGAGGATAAGCTCGACATCGACTTCGGCGACCCCGAGGGGCTTGCGAACGTCGGCGACGTCATCAAGCACATCGAATCGCTCTAGGCACTCGTACAGAGCATGCAAAGGCGGCATCCGGGTTTGCGGATGCCGCCTTTTTTAATGAACCGCAGGACGTTTTGCGGCTCATCGTCGCGCCTCAAGAGCGAAGGCTTATTCAAGCTAAGCGAGGAGGCGTTTCACTTCCCCAACCGAGTAAAGACTGCCAAATACGCAGATGGGATGCTCGGTTCCGGCAAGGGCGCGCACTTGGGAAAGGGCGCTCTCAAAGCTTTCGCATGCAACGACGGGCATGTTCGCATCTGCCTGACCGTTTTGGGCGAATTCTTCGGCAGCCTCGCGAATGGCGGCTGCCAGGTCGACCGCATCGAGCTTCCGAGGGCTCGGCGGCGTTGCGCAAGCGAATCCGAAAGCCAACGGCATCACTTGGCGGATCATGGCAGGATAATCCTTGTCGGCAAGCACGCTCATCAAAAACACGATGCGTTCGTCGCCGAACACGTCGCGCAAGCTTTCGGCCAAAACGACGGCGCCTTGAGGATTGTGGCCGCCATCGACGATCACGGCTGGCGGACCGACTTCGACGACCTCAAAACGCGCCGGCCATACCGTTGCCGCGATGCCGCGAACGATATCGTCATCCGAAATGTTCCAACCGCGCGCCTGCAACGCCACGAGCACCTCAATCGCAAGCGCAGCATTCGACGGTTGGTAGCTCCCCAGCAGGCGTGTTTGATAGCGCTGGCCTTTGTACGTGAACGGACGGAGTACACCTTCAACAGGCTCAAGGCAAAGTTGGGAAAAATCCGGCACAATCACATTCGATCCGACGCCTTGCGCCGTCTCGGCAATGACGCGCATCGCCGCCTCGTCGTCTTGCGGCCACGACACCACGGCAGCACCGGGCTTGATGATGCCTGCTTTCTCGTGCGCAATCGCCTCGAGCGTGTCGCCTAAGAAGTCGGTATGGTCGAGTCCGAGCCGAACGATTACGCACGCCTCAGGCGACTCGATAATGTTCGTCGAGTCTAGGCGGCCACCCATGCCCACCTCGGCAATAACGATATCGCAGCCACTGCGCGCGAAATGCTCGAATGCCACGGCGGTCATCAGCTCGAATTCGGTCGGATGCTCACCTGATTCGTCAGCCATGGCCTCGGCGTGCTCACGTACGAACAGCGTGATGTCACGCAGGTCGTCAAGCGAGATGTTTTCACCGTTAACACGAATGCGCTCTTCGAACGTGACAATGTAAGGGCTGGTGAAAAGCCCGGTCTTGTACCCCGCTTCGCGCAAAGCCGCTTCGATGAACGAGCAAGTGGAGCCTTTCCCATTCGTGCCGGCTACGTGTACGAACTTCAGCTTGTCTTGCGGACGTCCCATACGTTTGAGCAGCTCGTCTATTCGCTCGAGACCGTAGCGTGACTCCTGCCAGCGCGGTTCGTTGATGTAGGCAATGGGATCGAATTCGTTCACGGTATCCTCCGTATTCAGTAAATGGTGACTAAATTGCTTAATGACAAAAAACCCGACTTTATGTCATCTTCTGAGGAGTTCGCCGAGGGTGGCGAAGTCGTTTTCGAGTGCAACCCACTTCGAGTGGTCGTAGATGGCGGCGGCGGGATGGTAAATCGGGAAAACCTTGAAACGGCCAGCTTGCTGCAAGGTGCCATGCAGGCGGGTGATTCCCATTTCGGTTTTCAGGACGAATTTCGTGGCGAAATTTCCCAGTGTCACGATGAATTCGGGATTGATCGTGCGCGTTTGTTCGCGTAAGAAGGGGGTGCAAAGCTCAATCTCTTCCGGTCGTGGATCGCGATTTCCGGGCGGGCGGCACTTGAGCACATTGGCAATGAAAACGTCCTCGCGCGCGAGGCCTGCGATCTCGAGCAGCTGGTTAAGATTTTGACCTGCTTTCCCAACAAAGGGAACACCTTGCAGATCTTCGTTTTTGCCAGGTGCTTCGCCAATGAAGAGCACGCGTGCGTCTGGATTACCGTCCCCGAAGACGGTCTGCGTACGCCCACCTGCGAGCGGGCAGGCTTGACACGCCTCGACTTGCCGTCGGAGCTCGTCGAGCGGGATGTGCGGTTTTTGCATACGACTCCTCGCTTTTGCGACGCGGCATCAAGCTCGCGTCAGTTTGAACCAAAAACCATGATACGCGAGGACGACCATTTCGCCTTTGAAAAATCCCTACGAGTTTTCCTCGGTGATGTCTTTCCCCGAGGGCACGGTTTATCGATAAACACGCGGGAGGCGTTGACCGAAGCCGATTGCAATTTCACGGCTCGATGTACCGAGCTTTTCGGCCATTTCGTCAATCGTAATCTGGGCAATTCCCTGACTTCCGATGACGAGCACTTCTTCGCCCACTTGGGGGTTCACGAACTCGCGCACGGCAGAACGGCGAAGGTCAACCTCAAACATGCAGTGGTCCATGCAGATTTCGCCAACCTGCCTAAAATAGTGACCCCGAACGATGACATCGGTATTTCCCGAAAGGCCCAGACGAAGCCCGTCAGCATATCCGACAGGAATCGTGCATACCTTGACCGATCCGGGGCTTCGATAGCGCAAACCATGCGAAACGCCTTCGCTCACTCCAGGCTGGCGCACGTCGACAATGCGCGCATGCACGCTCATGGACGGGCGCAGTTCGACGAGCTCGTGCGTTTCGGGACAAGGATGCAATCCAAACAGCGCCATGCCAGTTCGAGCGGCATTAAAATGCGCTGCAGGATACCGTATGAGCGCCGCAGAATCGGCCGCATGGACAACGCCCGGATCGAAACCGGCCATCCCGATTGCTTCGACAGCCTCGATAAAGCGCTTGGTCTGAAGCTGAAAATCGAGCGTTTCGGGATAATCCGCCGTGGCGTATTCCGTGAAAACCCCTTCGAGTTCCAGTGCGCGGTGGAAGCTGACCTGGTACAAAAACTCGACAACGTCTTCATAGCGAACGCCGATGCGGTTCATTCCCGTATCGACGGCAAGCTGGAATCGGGCAGTCATGCCATGAAGATCCGCTTTTTCGCCATACGCAACTGCAAAATCGGGCTCGTAAACTGCAGGGACAATGTCGTACGCAAGCAGGAGCGGAATGCTCGCAGCGGGGGGCTGCGACATGAGCAGAATGGGGACGGTCAATCCCGCCTTGCGCAACTCGACGCCTTCTGAAACGGTCGACACGACCAGCCGATCGGCTCCCGCGCCCACAACGGCCTTTGCCACCTCGACTGCGCCATGCCCGCACGCATCAGCTGCAACGGTAGCCATCAGTCGGGCGCGGGGCGAAAGCAGGCGCCTGAGGGCTGCCGCATTATAGCGCACCGCCGAAAGATCGATTTCTACCCAAGCATCGCGCTGGTCTGCATCAGATATGCGTGCGAGTTCGTATTCGTCGAATGGAATCACTTTGGTTGCAGGCCTGCCTTCGCTGCCGCGGTCTGAACGCGCGCGTCCCGACGATGCTGACGGTGTTGGCCCAAAACCCGAACGAGCAGTTGATGGAGCCTCGGACATCGCACCTGCTCCATACCCTGCGGTTGAACCTGCGCCTGCGCCCGCGGCTCGAGCGCGGCTTATCCGCGACGCCTCACCCGCCGACACAAACCCTTCGGGTTTGTGCGAAAACCCCGTGAACCCATTTGGCAAATCATCCATCTTGTAACCCTTCCGCCGCGTGCTCACTATGAGGATACAGCGATTTTGCACTGTTGCCAAATCGCACAGACAACTCGCCAACGGGCCAACAATCTATCCCATGTTCTCGTTAGTAATAAATCTTCACCTTGGTGTCATCGGGAATATTGTTGTAAATCCATTTTGCGTTTTCGATAGCAAGGCGCACACAGCCCTCCGAAACAGACTGGCCCAAACGCCCGTCCTGAATCGTGAACGTCCCCTCGTCATACAAAACAGAATGGAATAGGTATTCGTAACCGATAAACGCCGTCGCGTAGTAGCACGTGTAACCGCTTCCGAACGAGTACTGCCGATAGCCAATCGTGTACTCGCCAGTCGGCGTGGGCGACGAGGGCTTTCCGCACGAGCACTGGTAGCTCTTGAAAAGCACGCGATTGCCCGCCGAGCCCTTGTAGATGCAGACCCAATGATTCGTCAAGTCGACGGCAATGAAGTATTGGGTCGAGCTCGAAATCGTTCGGGCAAACTGCTCCGAGCGTGCCGCAGCAATAGCGCCAGGCCCAGAATCTGGACCAACCTGTGGTTTTTTGTAACTTGACACCGCGAGAGCCCAACGCTGCGATGCCTTGGCGGTATCAGCACTGGAGACTACGCGGCTCTCCACCGTCCCACTCGCCTCAACGCTCAACACCTTGCCCGATGCCCTGTTGATGAACGAAAACCCTCCATCAGAATCAAGCTTGGCCTTCCATTTCTGCAGAGGAGC